>NZ_JBFUJE010000058.1:0-14291 GCF_056401535.1 Luteibacter sp. P4_E6
GGTCAGGCCCGGGCGGGCTGACCTGCCAGTGCGCCGAGGGACGTAGCCGTCTCCACGGCTACATCGAATATGTCGCCGGCGGCGGACGCGGCGCGCTGTACACCTTCACGCTGCAGATCCCCACTGCGCGCCATCCACGCGCGCATCGCGCTCGCATCGGTCGCGGACATCGCGTCGGCCATCAGGCCGGTAGCTGCGCGAGCGTGGCCTTCCAGGGCTTGGAGATGGAGATCGGCGACCCGCTCCATCCCACGCCAGGCAAGCGCCTGCGCGGCAGTAGCCTGTTCGACGAAACGGGCGAAATCGGCATAACCGCTTGCGTGAGACATCGATATGACCGCTGGGGAACGGGGAGGTGCCGGAGTGTAGACCCGTCTGCTGCAGCGCGGCAACCGCGAATTCCTGCGTAGGCAGCTTTTGCCTCTCGTACTGTTCCCGCGTTTACGCCATGTCGGCGGAAAACTCAGCGCCCGACGTACAGGTTTCATGGACCACGACCCGGGCCAGCCCGGGTACATCGACGCGAAGGCGCTCGAATATCCAACGGGCGAGGTTCTCACTGGTGGGGTTATCGAGGCCTTCGATATCGTTGAGGTAGTGATGGTCGAGGCGATCGTAAAGCGGCTGGAAGTGTGCCTTCAGGTCGCCGAAATCCATGACCCAGCCGAAAACCGGGTCGATCGGACCGTCCACGTGCAGCTCTACGCGGAACGAATGCCCATGAAGTCGCGAGCATTTGTGCCCTTCGGGCACATTCGGCAGACGATGGGCCGCCTCGATGTTGAATGTCTTGAARATGCGCATGGGAGCCGGATCAAAGGAGTGACCGCCTATTGTAACGGACAGTTACGTAAACGATTTCCGTCAATGGGCCCTTCACGACCGGGTTCGCAGTTTTACTTATGACGGGCATGATCCTGCCGCTTTCATGGGATAACCATGGATTAGGTAACGACGAACGCGGAGCCGGGGGGCTTCGCCAACCACAGCAACCGGGAGGCTTCATGAGCCTTGGACGTGGTTCGCCGGGCAGCACGCTTCTTTGCGGGCTGGCCGAGGAAGTGCTCGCCGCCCTGCCCTGGCCCTGCGCGGTCTGGCAGCGCGACGGCGGGCGCGTGGTCATGGTCAACRGGGCCTTCTTAAGCGAGTTCGGCATCGGCCGTGGACGCGCCGGGCCGGCATGGATCGACAGCCACCTGGAACCGAGTGGTGACGCTGGCGAAGTGATCTTTCGTGACCGGCACGCTCCTGCCCGGCGGTTCCGCATGACACGGCAGGCCATCGACGCACAGTCCGGCGCCTTCGAGGCCGTATTCCTGATGCCCCTTCCCGAGGACGAGCCGGCCATTGACGAGCCGGCGTCAAACTCCCTGGCCTCATTGCGACCCGACGTCGGACTCACCCGCCGCGAGTCCCAGGTTCTCGACGGCATCATGCAGGGCAAGCTCAACAAGGTCATTGCCGGCGAGCTCAATATCAGTCCGAAGACCGTCGAGCTGCACCGGGCCAACCTCATGGCCAAGTTGCGGGTGCATAACGTGATCGAGCTGGCTCGGGCGGTCCTGGATAATCCGCCCCGTGTCGAGGACGTGACCGAGGCCCACACCCTTCCGGCCGCCTGACTCCTGACGGCGTGCAAGAAAAAAGCCGCGCCCAGGGGGCGCGGCCTTCTTTTTCTTCTGGTGGCTAGAGGCGGGCTCGAACCGCCGACCTCAGCATTATGAGTGCCGCGCTCTGACCAGCTGAGCTACCTAGCCGTGAAACCTGGTCGTTCGCGAGACGGGCTCACGAAGGCCGGGCAGTTTAATCGGCACGGGCCTTCCGTTCAAGTGGCGCCTTGTACACGCTTCTCGCGGTGTGGTTGAATCGGCCGTATCGCGTGAATCCGGCCACCGCCGGCTGGCGCGGCACGTTCGCGGAGGGCGGATGATCGACGCTGATGGCTATCGACCGAATGTAGGGATCGTTCTCCTCAACGGGGACGGCCGCCTGTTCTGGGCGCGCCGGGTGAATCGTGACGGCTGGCAGTTCCCCCAGGGAGGCATGCGCAGCGACGAAACGCCGTTGGAGGCGATGTACCGCGAGCTGGAAGAAGAAACCGGTCTACATGCCCACCATGTCGAAGTCCTGGCCGAAACCCGCGGCTGGCTGAAATATCGGCTGCCCAGCCGCTTTGTCCGCCATCACCAGCGGCCGACCTGCATCGGCCAGAAGCAGGTGTGGTTTCTGCTGCGGCTGACTGGCAGCGAGGACGCCCTGAAGCTCGACGCCTGCGACAAGCCCGAGTTCGACCTATGGCGATGGGTGGATTTCTGGTACCCGGCCAACCATGTCGTGAACTTCAAGCGGCAGGTCTACGAACGGGCCCTGCGTCAGTTCGCGCCCACGGTGGAAGTCACCTGCTCGGTCACGGTGGGCACCTGCCCCCAGGAAGCCGAGGCGCTGCGACTGGCCCGTGGCGGCGAATAACGTCCGGACATCCGCCCGTCTTCACAACTATGTAGTTGACAATCGTTCGCATTCGTATTCGAATGCGCACCCATGTACATCTGCATGTGCAACGCCGTCACCGATCACGCCATCCGCCGCGCCGCGGCCGAGGGCGTGGAATCGTTCGCCCAGCTTCAGGCCCGCACCGGCTGCTCGGATTGCTGCGGAGCCTGCGAACCGGAAGCCCGCCAGTGCCTGCGCGAGGCCGTCGAACAGACGCGGTCCGTTCTGACCTTCCTGCCGACCCCCGCCTGAGCGCTTTCGTAGCGTATTCGCGGACGCGAACCGTCTTCATTCTCGTTTCGTCACGCCCTTTCGCGGCGCCGTATAGTCGAGGCTGAATACTCAGGGAGACCCCTCATGAAGGGCGACGCAAAGGTCATCGAATTCCTCAACAAGGTGCTCTATAACGAGCTCGCCGCGATCAACCAGTACTTCCTGCATTACAGGATGTTCAAGGACTGGGGCTACAACGAACTCGCCAAGCACGAGTACGAAGAGTCGATCGAGGAGATGAAGCATGCGGACAAACTGATCGAGCGGATCCTCTTCCTCGACGGCCTACCGAACCTCCAGCACCTGGGAAAGCTGCGCATCGGCGAAAACGTGGTTGAGGCCCTCCAGGGCGACCTCGACCTCGAGATGATCGCGACCAAGGATCTGCGCGAAGCCATTGCCTACAGCGAAGGCATCCACGATTTCGTCAGCCGCGACCTGTTCAAGTTCATCCTTGGCCAGGAAGAAGAGCACATCGACTGGCTCGAGACGCAGTTCAGCCTTATCTCGGACATCGGTCCCGAGCGCTACATGCTGAGCAAGGTCGGGAAGCTGTCGGACTGAGCGCCGCCTGCTCGATCCTAGAAAAGCCGCCGTGAGGCGGCTTTTTTGTGAGCGGGTCGGTTGACCCTGAAGGGAAGGGCGGGCTATACCATCCGGCCTTCACGCCTTCTCCACGGAATCGTCCATGGCCCCCAGGCATCCGCCGCGATTCGTCGTGCGCACCCTCGCCGACACCGTTCGTGAGGGCCGCAAGCGCGTCATGCTGCTTGGCGGCTGGGCGGCCAGCCTGGTCGTCGTCGGGTTGCTCGCCTGGATGCTGGGTGGCCACGCCCCCGCTGCGGTGGCGAACCGGATCGGTACCCGCGCCCTGGGCGCCGAGAACGAGGATCTGCGCCAGCAGGTCGCGAACCTGCAGCGCGCAGGCCAGGTCGCCGGCATTGCCGCGAAAGAGCTGAAGCGAAACCTGGCYGAGCGCGACGAAGAAATCAGCGGGCTGCGCACTGACCTCGCGTTTTACTCGCGCCTTGTCGGCGGAAACGGCCAACGCGATGGCCTGAAGGTCCAGGGGGCCCGGACCGAGCCGGTGAAGGGTTCGTCCAATGGCTGGAACCTCGTGATCACCCTGACCCAGAACGCGCGGCGTGGCGACGTGCTCAAAGGCAGCCTGACCCTGGCCGTGGAAGGTATCCAGGGCAACAAGGTCGCGACGCTCGAAGGCGCGACCTTAGGTCAGGCCACGTCCTCCCAGAGCCTTGCGTTCTCCTTCAAGTATTTCCAGCAGATCCAGGGGAGCTTCACCCTGCCGGCCGGGTTCAAGCCGACACGCCTGCGCATCGTCGCCAGCGCCGAAGGCGAGGAGCCGGTCACCAGTACGATTCCCTGGGAAGATGCCACCCGAAACGATGAGGTCAACCATGTTCAGCAGTAACCGGAAGAACCAGGCTCCCTCGGTCGGTGCCCCCGCCACCAGCCTGATCGCACGTGGCGTCACCATTCGCGGCGACGTGCAATTCAGCGGCACCCTGCACCTCGACGGCGTGGTGGAAGGGTCGGTGCACGCGGATCCTGGTGGCGACGGCGTACTCACCATCAGTGAGACGGGCCGGGTTATCGGTCGCATCGAGGTACCGCACGCCGTGATCAACGGCGGCGTGACGGGCGATATCGAGGTGTCGGAGCGCCTGGAACTGGCCCCGCTGGCCCGGATCGATGGCGACGTTCAGTACCAGGTGCTGGAAATGATCGCCGGCGCCCAGGTCAACGGCAAAATGATCCATCGCGCCCCGGCCACGGTCCGGCAGCTGGCCCAGGCCGCCATCGAGGCCGCCCCGGTGCCCGCCGAGGCTTGACCTGACGCCGAACGGCGCCATTATGGGTGGCATGAACAACCCCTTCCCCATGGCGCCGTCCCCGGACTACCGGTCCGCTGGTGCGCCTCTGACCTTCACCGAGGCCGCTGCCCGTAAGGTGCACCAGCTGATCGAGGAAGAAGGCAATCCCGGCCTCAAGCTGCGCGTGTACATCAGCGGCGGCGGTTGCTCGGGCTTCCAATACGGTTTCACCTTCGACGAAGACCAGGCCGAAGACGACCTCGCGGTCTCGCGCGAAGGTGTGACGCTCGTCGTCGATCCCCTGTCGCTGCAGTACCTCACGGGCGCGGAGATCGATTACGCGGAGTCCTTCAGCGGCTCCCAGTTCGTCATCCGCAATCCGAATGCGAAGACGACCTGCGGTTGCGGCTCGTCATTCAGCGCATGAGCGGCTGCACGGCGTGACGATCGAGCAGGAGCGTGACCGGGCCGTGGCCGTGCGCGCTCGCGAGAACGTCTTCGCGGGCATCGACATCGACCGCATGGCCGAGCGTCGTGACGATCGACTCTGGGTCGAGGAACTCGAACGCAACGCGAGCAGCCGCTTCCTTGTCCTCGACAGCGATGGCCAGGCCTTCGCGTGCCGCGACGACGATGCGCCGCGATGGATGGCACCCGCCGTGCGCAGCGAGCGTTTCGGCGATATTCCCGCCACGTTTCTCGGACTTTCCGGGGACATCGCATGGTTCGCGCTCGTCGTGGACGAAGCGCAGGCCGAGATCTTCACGACGCTGACCGGCTCGCGCCGCGTGTCGCTGCGCGAAGCGGGCCTCGTGTTCTCCGCGTTCGACGCGGGCCTGTTCGCCTTCGCCAAGGGCATCACCCATTGGCAGCGCCAAACCCGGTTCTGCAGCCAGTGCGGTGCGCCGACCCTCGTGGTCGCTGCCGGCCATCGCGTGCAATGCACGAATCCCGATGGCGCTCACATGCATTTCCCGCGTACCGACGCCGCGATCATCGTGATCGTCGAAGACGGTGATCGCTGCCTGCTCGGTCGCCAGCGCGGATGGCCCGCCGGACGCTATTCCACACTGGCGGGCTTCATCGAACCGGGCGAGTCGCTGGAAGACGCCGTGCGACGCGAAGTGCGCGAAGAGTCCGGCATCGAAGTGCTGCATGCGACCTACCACTCATCACAGCCCTGGCCGCTGCCTGCGTCTTTGATGGTCGGCTTCACCGCGACCGCGAAGACGCGCGAGATCCACCTGCGCGACGACGAACTCGAAGACGCACGCTGGTTCTCCGTGGACGATATCGTGACCGGCATGGCCACGGGCGCGCTCGGCGTACCGCCGCCGCTTTCCGTGTCCTACCGACTGATCGAGCACTGGCTTGGCCTGCGCGGCATCAGCCTCGATGAACTCATCGCGAGTGCGCCGCCCCGGGGCTGATCCCCTACAATCGGGGCATCGACCAGCGGATCGCGCTCGCCATGGCTCTACGTCTCCTCGCCGTTCTCATCGCCCTCGTCATTGTCTGGAGCGTGCCGCAGCTTGCGCGGTGGCGTGACGACCGCTGGTTTCGCGGCTGGGTAAATCGCCTGGGCGACACCTCCGGCCCCGGCCGCGTCGCTGTCATCCTGCTCGTGCCCGTCGTCGCCGCTGCGATCTTCGCCGGCCTGCTTGCCTCCCTCCCCTTCTTCGACCTTGCGTGGCTGGTCTTCTCGATCGCCGTGCTGGTCTACGCACTTGGCCCGCGTGAGATCGAAACCGACATCGATGCCATCCTGCGCGCGCCCGACACGCTGCGCCGCGACGAAGCGATGGCCGGTCTGCGTCACGACGAGGAAGCATTGACCTGGTTCGCTCCGGCGCTCGTCGAGGCAGCGTTCTACGGCGCCCTTCGCCGCCGGTTCGGTGTGCTGCTCTGGTTTCTTCTCCTCGGCCCGGCCGGCGGCCTCGGCTACCGGTTGGCGCAGATCCTCAGCCGCGACGCTTCGCTCGCGCTCGACAGCGCCACCCGCACGGCTGCGCAGCGCGTCGGCGATGCGCTGGAYTGGATTCCCGCCCACCTCATGGTCTTCGCCATGGCCCTGGTCTCGGATTTCGACGCCGTGATCGGTGCGTGGAAACAGTGGCACCACACGTCGGGAAGCCCGCGTTCGCGTCTTGACCCGGACTTCCTCGGTGCGGTCGCTCGCGCCGGTGTCGATGCCGACGTCGAGGCGGGCGACGGCTACGTCCAGGACGTCAGCGACCCGGTCGCCGAACTCGAAGATGCGCGACGGGTGATCCGCCGCGTACTCATCGTCTGGCTTGCCGTCGTCGCCGTGATCGTCCTCGCCGCCTGGGTCGCCTGACTCAGGCCTTGTCGCCGCGAAGCTCGCCCACCCGCGCTTCCAGCACGATCGCATTCGCCTCGCCCGCCGGTAGCGGTGAGCCGCCCACCAGCTCGATCCTCGACCAGAAGCGCCGCGGCAGACGTGAGCGGCGCAGCGCGCTGTCGTGCCGGCTGAAGATGCTGCCCCACATGCCCCGCAGCGCCAGTGGCACGACGGGCACCGGCCGTCGCGCAAGAATCTGGTCGACGCCCGGACGGAACGTCGCGATGCCACCATCCTTGGTCAGGCCCCCTTCGGGGAAAATGCAGACCACCTCGCCCGCGGCCAGCGCCTCGTCGATGAGTTCGAACGCCCGCGCCAGCTGTGCGGGGTCCTCGTTGCGTCCGGCAATCGGGATCGCCTTCGCGGTCCGGAAGACAAAGTTCAACACCGGGATGTTGAAGATCTTGTAGTACATGACGAAGCGCATGGGCCGACGCACGCTGGCCATGAGGATCAGCGGATCCAYGAAGCTCACGTGGTTGCAAACCACCAGCGCGGCGCCTTCGTCCGGCACGTTCTTCAGCCCGTCCACGCGCACGCGGTAAAGCGTATGCACGAGGATCCAGGTGATGAACCGCATCATGAACTCGGGGACCAGCGTGAAGATATACACCGCGACGGCGATGTTGATCAGGCCGGTGACGAGGAAGATCGTCGGCACGCTGAAGCCGAGCGCCGCCAGGCCAATGCCGAACCCCGACGCAATGCAGATGAGCAGCGCATTCACGATGTTGTTGCCGGCGATGATSMGCGACAGGCGTTCCCGTGGGGCGCGGCTCTGCACGAAGGCGAACAACGGCACCACGTAGAAACCCGCGAACGCGCCGATCATGGTGAGGTCCAGCGCGACCCGCCACGCACCCGGCGCCACCAGAAAGGCGGTCCAGCCGAGGGTCGTGCCTGCCGGTACGAGCGGATGCGCGAAGAACAGGTCGACCGCGAACACGGTCAGGCCGAAGGCACCGATCGGCACGAGACCGATTTCCACCCGCTTGCCGGAGAGCCGCTCGCAGAGCAGCGAGCCGATACCGGTGCCGATGGAGAACAGCGTGAGCGCCAGCGTGTTCACCGAGCCGTCGCCGCTGAGCACGTGACGCGTGTAATTCGGCAGCTGCGCGATCATCACGGTGCCGAAGAACCAGAACCAGGAAATACCAAGCACCGCGTTGAAGATGGCGCGGTCCTCGTGGGTGAGCTTGAGCACACGCCAGGTTTCGCTTAGAGGATTCCAGTTGAATTTCAATGTCGGCGCCGTGGCTGGCGCAGCGGGAATGGAGCGGCTTACGAAGTAGCCGGTCACGGCAATCGCGATGGTCGTCAGCGACGCCGCCAACGTGCCATAGCCCGCGATCAGCATCAGCGAGTTGCCGACAATCATGCCGACCAGCATGGCCAGCTGCGTGCCCATCTCGACCAGCGCATTGCCGCCGACCAGTTCATCGCGCTGGAGGGCCTGCGGCAGGATCGAATACTTGATGGGCCCGAACATGGTCGAGTGCATGCCCATCAGGAACAACACCACGAGCAGCAATGAAATGTGGTGCGTGAAGAAGCCTATCGCGGCCACGACCATCGCCGCGATCTCGAATAGCTTCACGTAACGAATGAGTCGCGTCTTCTCGAACTTCTCCGCGATCTGCCCGGCCGTCGCGGAGAAAAGGAAATACGGAAGGATGAACAGCGCAGGCGCGAGGTTCGTGTAGAGCGACACCTGTGCGTCGGGCAAGGCCATCTGGAAGGCGACCAGCATGACCATCGCATTGCGAAACGCGTTGTCGTTGAACGCGCCGAGCGCCTGCGTCCAGAAGAAGGGCGCAAAGCGGCGCGTGCCGAGAAGTTTGAACTGGGACATTCCGTGACCACCCACCGTTTATTCGCGGTGAGTGTACCCGAGCCCCCGCAGGGTGCGGTCAGCCCCGCGCCAGAGCGCGATGGGCGATGTCGTGGCGATAGAACGCGCCCTCGAAGCGCACGGTCGCCAGCGCGGCATAGGCTGCCGCGCGAGCGGCGGCGAGGTCGTCGCCGACGGCACAGACCGTAAGGACGCGACCGCCGGCGGTGACCGCCCGCCCATCCGCGGCGAGCGCGCTGCCTGCGTGGAAGACTTTGACGTTCGCACCAAAATCGGTATCCGCGCCTTCAATCGCGTCTCCCGCACGCACCTTGCCGGGATACCCGCCCGCGGCGAGCACGACGCCGAGCGAAGGGCGCGCATCCCATTCGGCGCGCACCGCCGTGACATCGCCGTCCAGCGCCGCTTCGATGAGGTCGACGAGATCGGAGGTGAGGCGAAGCATGATCGGCTGCGTCTCGGGGTCACCGAAGCGCACGTTGAACTCGATCACCTTGGCCACGCCGGCCTTGTCTATCATCAGGCCCGCATAGAGGAATCCGGTGAAGGGGGCGCCGTCGGCCGCCATGCCGTCGAGCGTCGGCTGGATGATCTCGCGCATGACACGGGCAGAAACCGCGTCGGTCACGACGGGCGCGGGCGAGTAGGCACCCATGCCGCCCGTATTCGGTCCCAGGTCGCCATCGTCACGACGCTTGTGGTCCTGACTGGTCGCCATCGGCAACGCGTGCTTGCCATCGGCGATGACGATGAAGCTGGCTTCCTCGCCGTCGAGGAATTCCTCAATCACCACGCGCGACGATGCGTCGCCGAAGGCCTGCTGGCCGAGCATGTCTTCCAGCGCCGCCTCTGCCTCGTCCAGGCTCATCGCCACGACGACGCCCTTGCCGGCCGCAAGGCCGTCGGCCTTGATGACGATGGGCGCTCCGATCTGGCGCACGTGAGCAAGCGCCGGCGCCAGTTCGGTGAATACGGCGTAGTGCGCGGTCGGAATACGGTGGCGGGCCAGGAAGTCCTTCGCGAAGGCCTTGCTGCCTTCTAGCTGGGCCGCCTTGGCGGTGGGTCCGAAACAGCGCAGGCCATCGGCGGTGAAGCGATCCACCACACCGGCGACCAGCGGCACTTCCGGCCCGACGACCGTGAGCTCGACGCCCTCATTTTTTGCCAGGGCCAGCAAGCCTTCGATATCGGTCACGGCCACGGGCGCGTTGCGCAGCCCCGGTTCCTTCGCGGTGCCCGCATTGCCCGGCGCCACGATCACCTCGTCCACGCGGGCGGACTGAGCGAGCTTCCAGGCCAGCGCGTGTTCGCGACCGCCGCCGCCGATAACGAGGACTTTCATGGGGTGTCTCCAGGCTTTGAACCCGGCATTCTACCCGGCGCCACGGAGGGCGCGCTCAGCGAATGCCGAGCAGTTCGATAAGCTGCACGCGCGGCAGCTTGCCGGTCTCGTTGCGCGGCAGCGCGTCGACCAGGCGCAGGGGCCGGGGCAAGAACACCGGATCCATCGCATGGCGCAGCGCGTTGAGCACGGCGTCAACGGTCAGCGTGGGTGCGACGACGAGGCCGGCAATGCGGCGAATGCCTGCTGCATCGCCGTCGTCCAGCTGGAACAGCACGCCGTCGTCCACACCATCGATGGCGAGCAGACGACGGTTGAGGTCGCCCAGCGAAGCGCGCTTGCCCGCGATCTCGAGCAAATCGGTGTTGCGCCCGCGAAGACGGAAACGACGCCCTTCGTCGTGCAGCGAAACGATATCGGCCAGGGCAATGGGCTCGGCCAGTTGCGGTGCATCGACCAGCGTGCCGTCCGGCTGCGGATGCAGCACCACGCCGTCGTAGAGCTGCCAATCCTCGTCGACGGCCGTGCGCCGGCTGGCGAATACGCAGGTTTCGGTGGAGCCAAAGACCTCATGCAACGGCGCGCCGAAACGCTGTTCAGCCGACGTGGCCAGCTCGACCGGCATGGGCGCCGTTGCCGAAACAAAGGCCGCCAGCGGCGGCAGGCTGACACCGGATTCAATCAGCGCACGAAGGTGCACCGGCGTCGTCACCAGGACGCGCGGTTTGGGCAAGGAAGCCAGTGCGCTCGCCACGTCCGCCGGGAAGAAGGGCCGTCCCGCATGCACGCTCACATCGGAAAGCAGGGGCATCAGCACGGACATCTCCATGCCGTACATGTGCTGGGGTGGCACCGTGGCGACGACATGGAACGCGTCGCCAATGGCCAAACCGAGCATGGCGGCATTGCCCGCGTTGCTGGCGACGAAACTGCCCCACGTCTTCACGTTGGGCTTGGGCTTGCCGGTCGACCCGGAGGTGTAGCCGATCGCGACCACCGCATCGGCTGGCACCGACGGGATGCCGCCACAGGCCGGCAGCACGTCGTCCAGCTCCGGCATGCGGAGGTAGCCGGGGGGTGCGGGCGACAGGTCGAGCTCACCGATGGCATAGGCACCGGGATGATTCGCCATGACTTCATCGACGGCGTGGGGTGCGCGCGAGGGTGGCAGCAGGTTGGTCTGGCCACGCACCACGAGGGCCGCGAAGGCGACAAGGAAGGCGTAGCGGTCTTCGCAAAGATTGACCGCGCTGTCGGCTTCGGGAAGCTTCGCCGCCACCTGGTGTACGTGGCCGAGGAAGGTCGCCGCCGTCACGGCATGCCCGTCGCGCCACGCGACCACGCGGGAAGGCGGGCCGACAAGCAACGGCAACGGCGAGGCGCCCGGGCGCCCGGAAATCTCGGAATGGACGATCGACAACGGCTTACTCCCCCTCTCAGGCGCGGATGATAGCGCCGCTGAGGGCGTCACGGATGGTGGTGGGCCGCTCCTGGTCACCGAGTGCCGCGTCGAGCGCACCGTCAAGGCGATCACCGAAGTAACGTTCCAGCGTGGCAACGTCTCGCGCCGGTGCGTCCCCATGGGGGTTGGCGCTGGTGGAGACCAGCGGGGCACCGAAGGCGCGGCACAGCGCGGCCGCGGGGGCATGYGCTGTCACGCGCAGGGCAATGCCGGCATGCGCGCCAGCCACCCAGTCAGGAACATGGCCGCTACGCGGAAAAATCCAGGTATGGGGCCCGGGCCACGAGGCGCGGACCTCGTCGAGCACGGCCGGCGGCACAGCAGCCAGGTCGATGTAGGGCGCGATCTGCTCGAAGTCGGCGGCGATGAGCAGCACGCCCTGCGTCGCGGGGCGACCCTTCAATGCGAAGAGGCGATCGAAGGCATCACGATCATGCGGATCGCAGCCAAGGCCATACACGGCCTCGGTGGGGTAGCCGAGAACGCCACCGCCGCGCACGAGCGCGGCAGCGGCGTCGACCGTGGCCGTAGTGAAGCGGCGCATGTCAGTCGACGGACGGGGAAACCGACTTGGCGGCGGCGGTCTTGGCCGGCGCCTTCTTGGCCGCCGCCTTCTTCACCGCCGTTTTCTTGGCCGCCGTCTTCTTCGTCGCTGCCTTCTTGGTGGCGGTCTTCTTCACCGCCGTTTTCTTCACGGCTGTCTTCTTGGCCGTGGCGTCCTTCGGAGCAGCGACTTTCTTCGTCGCCGCCTTCTTGGCCGCGGCTTTCTTGGTGGCCGTCTTCTTTGCCGCCTTTCCGCCACGCGGCTTCTTGATCGGCGCGGCCGCAAGGAGCTCGATGCACTCGGGCAGGGTCAGCGTCTTCGGCTCGCGGTCCTTCGGAATGCGCGCGTTCTTTTCGCCGTCGGTGATATACGGGCCATAGCGGCCGTTGAGCACCTGAATGTCGTTACCGAAGTCAGTGATGATGCGGTTGGCGATGGCCTCGAGCTTTTCCTGCACCAGTTGGAGCGCGCGCGGCAGCTCGATGGTGTACGGGTCGTCCTCGGGCTTGAGCGAGGCATAGGTACTGCCCTGCTTCACGAMAGGACCAAAGCGGCCGACGCCGACGGTGATGTCTTCACCCGCCTCGGACTGGCCGAGGTTGCGCGGCAGCTTGAACAGCTCCATCGCATCCTCGAGCGTGATGGTGTGCATGCTCTGGCCGGGGCGCAGGCTGGCGTAGGTCGGCTTGGCCTCGTCGTCCTTGGTGCCGATCTGCGCGTAGGCACCATAGCGGCCCAGACGCACCGAGACCGGTTTGCCGCTCTTGGGATCTTCGCCGAGTTCGCGCGCTCCGGTGGCCTCGTTGCGATCGACCGATTCGGTCTTGTCGTCCACGAGGGTCTTGAACGGCAGCCAGAAGCGTTCGAGCAGCGGCACCCAGGCTTCTTCGCCGCGGCTCACCGCGTCGAGCTCGTCTTCGAGGCGGGCGGTGAAGTCGTAATCCACGTACTGGGCGAAATGACCGGAAAGGAACTGGCTTACGGCACGACCAACGTCCGTTGGACGAAAGCGACGGCTCTCCAGGAGCACGTACTCACGGCTGAGCAGCACCTGGATGATGCTTGCGTAAGTGGAAGGGCGACCGATGCCGTATTCCTCGAGCGTCTTGACCAGGCTGGCTTCGGAGAAGCGCGGCGGCGGCTCGGTGAAATGCTGGTCGGCCACGACGGCGGCCACGGGCACGACATCGCCCTGGGCCAGGCGCGGCAGGCGGCGCTGCTCGTCGTCGTCCTCGGTTTTCTGGTCCTTGCCTTCCTCGTACACGGCGAGGAAGCCCGGATCGATCACGGTGGTACCGGTGGCGCGGAACGCCGACTCACCGACCGGGAACTCCACCGAGACGGTGTTGAGCGTGGCATGGACCATCTGGCAGGCGACGGTGCGCTTCCAGATCAGCTCGTAGAGCTTGCGCTGGTCGTCGTTGAGGAACGACGCCACGGTGCGCGGCATGTGCATGGCCGAGGTGGGTCGAATCGCCTCATGCGCTTCCTGGGCGTTCTTGGACTTGGACTTGTAGACCTGGACGGCGTCGGGCAAGGCACCCTTGCCGTATTCGCGCGCGATGAGTTCGCGCAGCTCGGTCACGGCGTCGTCGGACAAGGCCACCGAATCGGTACGCATGTAGCTGATCAGGCCGACGTTGCCTTCGCTGCCGAGCGCCACGCCCTCGTAGAGACCCTGGGCCACGCGCATGGTGCGGCTGGTCGAGAAGCCGAGCTTGCGGGCGGCTTCCTGCTGCAGCGTGGACGTGGTGAACGGCGGCGCCGGGCGACGCTTGCGCTCGCGGCTGGTGACTTCGCCGACCGTGAACTTGCCGGCGGCCGCCTTCTCCAGCGCCGCGCGGGCGGCCGTGGCATCGGCCTCGTTGGTCAGGTCGAACTGTTCGAACTTCTTGCCGTCGAGCTTGACCAGCCGGGCGTCGAAATCACCCTGCGGATGCGCCATGTTGGCCTGGATGGTCCAGTACTCGCGGGCCGTGAAGGCTTCGATCTCCAGCTCGCGCTCGACGATCATGCGCAGGGCCGGCGACTGCACGCGTCCTGCCGAGAGACCGCGCTGCACCTTGCGCCAGAGCACCGGAGAGAGGTTGAAGCCGACCAGGTAGTCGAGGGCGCGACGGGCCTGCTG
>NZ_JBFUJE010000059.1:0-18331 GCF_056401535.1 Luteibacter sp. P4_E6
GCTCTTCGAGACGGGCCGTAGCGCCTCTATCGCATTCCATGTGAACTGAGCGGCCCTCAGCTTAGGCGTCCCCAAGGGCCTTACCCCTCGCGCCACCGAACGCCGAGGTTGCGTGTGGTCGAGYGCACCGCCAGCAAGCATGTGTTGTTGCTGTCGTAGGAGCCGATTCATCGGCGAACCCTCAGCGATTACTGTCGCGAACGATGCTTTGTATCGCATCGTGTCGGTGGTTCAACCGCTCGCCCAATCGCCACAAGGCCTCGTTCGCAATATCACCGCTGAGGGTTCGCCGCTGAAGCGGCTCCTACAGAAAGCAGCGTGGTCGTTCACCAAGCCTTGAGCACGAAGCGGCGTTGCGCATTTGGTGCACRTAACCCGACCGCGACTCTCCCGAACCGCGAGCCGCTGGATCGCAAGCTGCGGCATCGTTGCTCCGTTGGCGTTTCGCCGATGAATCGGCTCCCACAGGTACAAAAAAAGCCGGAGCCATGCAGTGAGGTCACTGCACGACTCCGGCCTCTTATCGAAACGTCACACCGAAGGCGGCGTTTCTTTCTGCTCGGCCATGCGCTTCTCCAGATAGTGGATGTTCTGTCCACCCTGCTGGAAACCGACATCCGCCATGATGCGCTGCTGCAGCGGGATGTTGCACTTGACGCCTTCGATGACCGTCTCGGTCAGCGCCATACGCATGCGCGCGATGGCGGTGGCGCGATCGGGGCCGTGCACGATGATCTTGCCGATCATCGAATCGTAGTTCGGCGGAATGCGATAACCGTCGTACAGGTGGGTGTCGACGCGCACGCCCGGGCCACCCGGGGCCTCGAAACGCTTCACCGTGCCGGGGCTCGGCATGAAGGTGTCGGGGTCTTCGGCATTGACGCGGCACTCGATCGCATGACCGGTGAACACGATGTCTTCCTGGCGAATCGACAGCTTCTCGCCACCGGCGATCAGCAACTGCTCGCGAACGAGATCGATGCCGGTCACCAGTTCAGTCACCGGATGCTCCACCTGGATACGGGTGTTCATCTCGATGAAGTAGAAGCGGCCGCCTTCGAACAGGAATTCAAAGGTTCCGGCGCCGCGATAGCCGATGCGCAGGCAAGCGTCGACGCAGACCTTGCCGATTTCGGCACGCATTTCCGGCGTGATGCCAGGTGCGGGCGCTTCCTCGACGACCTTCTGGTGACGACGCTGCATGGAGCAGTCGCGCTCACCCAGGTGAATGGCGTTGCCCTGGCCGTCGGCGAGCACCTGGATCTCCACGTGGCGGGGATTTTCCAGGAACTTCTCCATGTAGACCTGATCGTTGCTGAAAGCCGCTTTGGCTTCCTGCTTGGTCATGACGATGGAATTGGCGAGGTGGGCTTCGGTGCGCACGACGCGCATGCCGCGACCGCCGCCACCGCCGGACGCCTTGATGATGACCGGGTAGCCGATCTCGCGGGCGATACGGATGTTCTCTTCCGTGTCGTCACCCAACGGACCACCCGAGCCCGGGACGCAAGGCACGCCGGCGGCCTTCATCGCGCGGATCGCCTCGACCTTGTCGCCCATCAGGCGGATCACGTCGGCGGTGGGGCCGATGAAGACAAAGCCGGACTGCTCGACCTGTTCCGCGAAGTTCGCGTTCTCGGAAAGGAAGCCGTAACCCGGGTGGATGGCCTGGGCATCGGTGATTTCGGCGGCGGCGATGATGCGCGGAATGTTGAGGTAGCTTTCGGCCGAGGGACCCGGGCCGATGCATACCGATTCGTCGGCAAGGCCGACGTGCTTGAGGTTGCGGTCCACGGTGGAATGCACCGCGACCGTCTTGATGCCGAGCGCGTGGCACGCGCGCAACACCCGCAGCGCAATTTCGYCGCGGTTGGCGATGACGACCTTCTCGAGCATGACGACAGACCTCAGGCGATGACGAACATGGGTTCGTCGAATTCGACCGGCTGGCCGTTCTCGACCAGAACAGCGACGACGGTACCCGAGACGTCTGCCTCGATCTGGTTGAACATCTTCATCGCTTCGATGATGCCCAGCGTTTCACCGGCCTTGACCTGCTTGCCGACCGTGGCGAACGCCGGAGCGCCCGGCGTGGACGACGCATAGAAGGTGCCGACCATCGGTGCCTTGGTCACGTGACCGGCCGGAAGACCGCTTTCGACGACAGCAGGTGCGGTCGGCGCGGCGGCCACAGGGGCGGCAGCAACCGGAGCGGCCTGCATCGGGGCGGCATACATCTGCTGCGCGGGGACGGTGCCCTTGGGCACGCGCGACAGGCGGACTACTTCTTCGCCTTCCTTGATTTCCAGCTCGGCGAGGTTGGATTCCTCGAGCAGGTCGATGAGTTTCTTGATCTTGCGCAGGTCCATGGGACAAACCTTCTTGTGGAATGGGGATTTAAGCCGCGGGCACCGCGAGGCGGAGCAACGCCGCTTCGAGCGCCAGGCGATAGCTGTCGCCGCCGAAGCCGCAGATCACGCCGGCGGCCAGGTCGGACATATACGAGTGGTGGCGGAACGCCTCGCGCGCATGCGGATTGGACAGGTGGATCTCGATGAACGGGATCGACACGCCGGCGAGGGCATCGCGAATGGCAATGGAGGTATGCGTGAACGCGGCCGGGTTGATCAGGATCCAGGCGACACCTTCGTCGCGTGCCTGATGGATCCGGGCGATCAACTCGTGTTCGGCATTTGACTGGAACCAGCTCAGCTCGTGACCGGCCGCCTGGGCGCGGGCCTGCAGCGAGACATTGATGTCGGCGAGGGTCTCATGACCGTAGACCGACGGTTCGCGGACGCCGAGCAGATTGAGGTTGGGTCCGTGCAGGACGAGGATCCTGGCCACTGTTCACCTGTGCCGTGGGTCCGGGGTTCCGGAACGCCGCGCAGTGTGCGCCTGTCGTCTCGGCTTGTCCAGTTCGATGAAGTTCGACGTAGATCGCTGGAGATCGCGACTTTCCATGCTGCAGAGTATGGAGGGGCGTCAGCCTATCGGCCAGATCAGCCTTTCAAGAGCATAGGCGGGGTAGGAGCCGATTCATCGGCGAATGGTAAATAAACCCGCGGGGCAGCCGCGCCCTTGAGGTTGCTAGCCTCGGTTCCCACCGAAGGAAGAGCATCGCCGATGAATCGGCTCCTACAGGAGGTTTCACCCTTCCGGAAACAGCTTCTTCCAGCCCTCGATGCCTAGCTCATCCAGCGTCGCCATATTTGCTTCGAAGATTTTCGAGGCATCCGGAAAGGCGGCCACGGCCTTGTCGATGCTTTCCTCGCGGAGCAGGTGCAGCGTCGGATAGGGCGAGCGGTTGGTGTAGTTGGTAATGTCGTCGGGGCCGGTGCCCTCGAACTGAAAGTCGGGGTGGAAGCTGGCCACCTGGATCTCGCCATCGAGGCCCAGGTCGTCCACGGCGAGGTCCGCCACCTCGAGGAATTCGTTGAAATCCTCGAAGTCACCCAGCACGCCCGGGTGGATCAGCAGCGTGGTGTCCACCGTTTCGGCGGGCACGTCACGCAGGTATTCGAGCTCACGTTTGAGATCGTCGAGCAGTTCGAGCGGCTGCGTGGCGCCACTGACGACGTAACGGACCTGGCCTTTCTTGTGCACGGCTTTGGCGAACGGGCAAAGATTGAGGCCGATCACGGCCTTCTCGAGCCAGAGGCGGCTCCGGTCGATCGCTTCGTCGGGGGATGGCAGACCATCCATGGGAACTTCCTTCATCGTGCGGGGGCGAGCCATTCGTCGAGTTCGGGACCGGTGAAGGTACCCACTTTGCGGCGCAGGATACGCCCGTCTTCCCCGATCAGGACGCTATAGGGCAACACCCGGCGTGTGTTGCCGAAAGAAAGCGAACCACCGGGCGCATCGGCGTCCACCAGCATCACGGGGTAGCTCACGGGTTGTTTGGCGAGAAAACCGCGAACCCCGGCAGCCGTGTCCTCGGCGAGTCCGAGGATCGCGACATTCCGGTCGCGATGTCGCGAATAYGCTGCGTCGAGCAGCGGCATCTCGCGTCGGCACGGTCCGCACCAACTGGCCCAGAAATTGATCAGCACGCGCTTGCCACGCCAGTCCGACAGTTGGCGTGGCTTGCCATCGACGGTGACGAAGCTGGCCTCCGGCGGCAAGCCGCCCGTCGCTCCAAGGATCGCCAGCACGACGATCCAGAAGGTCGGGCCGCGCGTCATGGTGACGCGGCGGCTTCGAGTGCCTGCTGCACTGTGTCGTACGTGAGCACGGTGGACAGCTTGTGTCCGTCGCCGCCGCCCTTCGGGTAGACCACGTAAAGCGGCACGCCCACGGAATGGTACTTCTCGAGGAAGGCGGCGATCGTCGCATTGACGTCGGTCCAGTCGCCGCGCATGTACACGGTGCCGGTGCGCTTGAGCAGGGCCTTGAACGCATCCGTGTCGAGCACGGCGTGTTCATTGGCCTTGCAGGTGATGCACCAGTCCGCCGTCATGTCGACCAGCACCGGTGTGCCAGCGGCACGCAGTTCGGCGAGTTTCTCGGGCGAGTAGGGCACGATGCCGTCGCTGGCGACCGTGGTCGCGGTCTGCGCCGGCAGGCCGTGCACGGTCCACAGCGCCGCCACGGCACCCACGGCCAGGACCGCGGTGAAGATCCAGGACAGGCCGCCGCTGCGATGGCGGGTGCGGCCGTACCACCACAGCGCCATGGCGAGCAGCACACCGCCGGCCAGCACCAGTGCTGTCGCATCGGCGCCGCGCTGCTTGGTCAGTACCCAGAGTAGCCATACCGCTGTGAGATACATCGGGAAGGCGAGGGCCTGCTTCAGCGTCTCCATCCAGCGGCCGGGACGCGGCAGCAGGCGGGCGATCGCGGGCACGAAGCCGATCAACAGGAAGGGCAGCGCAAGGCCCAGGCCGAGCGCGAGAAAGATCAGGAAGGCCACGCCCACCGGTGCGGCGAACGCGAAGGCAATGGCCGACCCCATGAAGGGAGCCGTGCAGGGGCTGGCCACGACGACGGCAAGCACGCCGGTGAAGAAGTCGCCCGACGGGCCCGAGCGCGAGGCCAGGCCGCTGCCGACGTTGCCCAGCGAGCCGCCGATCTCGAAGAGGCCGGACATCGACAGACCCACGGCGAGCATCACGTAGACCAGGATGCCGATAGCCAGTGGCTGCTGGAACTGGGCGCCCCACTGGATGCCATGGCCGGCGGCACGGATGCCGACGATGATGACGCCCAGTGCGGCGAAGGCCACCAGTACGCCGGCGGTGTACCAGAGAGCGTGCTTCCGCGCGGCACCCGGGCTCTCCCCGCTTTCCAGGACCGTGATCGCCTTCAGCGACAGCACCGGCAGCACGCAAGGCATCAGGTTGAGCACGAGACCGCCCAGAAGGGCGAGGCCGATGGCGGCGATGAAGCCGAGCGGCGCCTCGCTCTTGGGAACCAGTCCCGCGGGCGGGGGTGTCGGTGCGACTTCCTTCACCGTGGCCGCCGTAGCAGCGACCGGCGCCGCAACGGGCGTACCGACGGTCGCCGCACCAGCGCCGAAGTCCACGCTGATATGGCGCTTCATGACCGGATAGCAGATCCCGTTCTCGAGGCAGCCCTGGTAGGCGACGTCGAGCTCGGCGGTCTTCGCGTCCGCCGTGCCCTTGAGCGGGACGGGCAGCTCCACCTGGTCGAAGTAAACGATGGTGTCACCGAAGTGCTCGTCGTGGTGTGCGACACCACTCGGCCAATCAGGCTCGCCCGCCGTCACGCCAGCCGGGGACGCGACTGTGATCTCGGTCTTGTCGCGATAGAGGTAGTAGTCCTTCGGCATCGTCCAGCGCAGCAGCAGCGCGTCGCGTGACTTCACGATGGCTTCGAAGCGGAACGCCTGCTCGGCCGGCACGGCGGTCGCGTCCGTGCCCGGCACCGCGGCCGGCGCACCAAGAAGCGAGGCGCCGCCAGCCACGGGGGCGGCGGCTGCCGGCGCGGCAGTGGGTGCGGGGCCGGTAGGAATGGTCGATGCGCCACCGATGGTGAGCTTCAGGTGCTCGGTATTCGGCGGATAGCAGATCTTCGGTTCGACTTCGTGGCAGCCCTGGTACTGAATGTCCAGGGCAAGCGTTGTGGTGCTGGTGGTGAGCAGCTTGTACGGCACGCGGGCTTCGATATCGCCGTGGTAGATCTCGACATCGCCCAGGTACTCGTCATGCTTCTTCAGGCCGTCGGGCAGCGTCGGGTCGCTGAGCGACACCGCGGCAGGATCCGCCGCCTTGATCTTGATCCGGCCACGGTAGAGGTAGTAATCCGGCGCGATGCGCCAGTGCAGCTTGACCATGCCCGGCTGGCTGGCATCCGTCGTGAGGTGGAAAGCCTCGGTGACGGGCAGCAGGTCGTCGTCGCTTTGTGCGAACGCGGGCAGGGCAACGAGCAACAGGCCGAATACGGCGACCAGGTTCCGCGCAAGGCGGCGAAGCGACGACATGGTGATCTCCGTGGAGCAAGAGCGGTGACGAGGCGCGTGGGGCGTCGACCATTATGACCGGGCGAACCCGGGTTAGCTTGCGTCGACGCCGACGCTGGCCTCCAGCCACGCCAGGTAGGGCGCATGCCCGGCCACGACGGGGAGGGCGACGATTTCCGGTACGTCATAAGGATGTCGCGCCAGGACGAAGCGCTCCAGGGCGGCGAACGCCTCTCGGGTCGTCTTCGCCACCAGCAGGTCTTCCTCGTCGGTGACGATCTCGCCTTTCCAGCGGTAGGTGGAGCGCACTCCCGGTAGCCGGTTCACGCAGGCGGCCAGACCCGCCTCCACAAGGGCGCGGGCGAGCGATTCGGCGGGTTCGCCTGATGGGCAGGCAATGAGGACGGCGATGGGTTCGGACATGGGCCGATTGTCGTCTCTTCCGCCCTTTTTTGAACCCGGGGCCTTGAACGGTTTCGTGCCGCCGCCATCTGTCGAGCAACCGCAGCTCTTCCGAATCAGGAAAGCTTAGGGCTAAAATTCTGGCACTCACCCTGAGCAAGTGCTAACAGGGTGGACCTTTTTCCTTATCCGTCAAACACATGTTTGGAGAAGTCATGAGCAAACTGCGCCCGCTGCACGACCGCGTCATCGTCAAGCGCCTCGAAGAAGAGCGCGTTTCCGCCGGTGGCATCGTTATCCCGGATAGCGCCACCGAGAAGCCCACCCGCGGCAAGGTCCTCGCTGCCGGTACCGGTCTCCTCCTGGCCAGTGGCCAGCTCCGCCCGATGGGCGTGAAGGAAGGCGACGTGGTCCTGTTCGGCAAGTACGCCGGCCAGGAAATCAAGGTCGACGGCGAAGACCTGGTCTTCCTGAAGGAAGACGACATCGTGGCGGTTCTGGAAGGCTGAGCGTTCGCTCGCCCCGTTCTCCCCGATCTCATCCACTAAATATCTAAGGATTCAAAGACCATGGCATCAAAAGAAGTCCGCTTCGGTGAAGACGTCCGCGCTCGCATGCTGAAGGGTGTCAACACCCTCGCCAACGCGGTCAAGGTCACCCTGGGCCCGAAGGGCCGCAACGTCGTGATCGAGAAGAGCTTCGGCGTCCCGACCGTCACCAAGGACGGCGTCTCGGTCGCGAAGGAAATCGAACTCGCCGACAAGTACGAGAACATCGGCGCGCAGATCGTCAAGGAAGCCGCCTCGAAGACCTCCGACGTGGCCGGTGACGGCACCACGACCGCGACCGTCCTCGCCCAGGCGTTCATCCAGGAAGGCCTCAAGGCGGTTGCCGCCGGCATCAACCCGATGGACCTCAAGCGCGGTATCGACCAGGCTGTCATCGCCGCCGTCGCCGAGCTGAAGAAGCTGTCGAACCCGACCGCTGACGACAAGGCGATCGCCCAGGTCGGCACGATCTCGGCCAACTCCGATTCGAACATCGGTGACATCATCGCCACGGCGATGGGCAAGGTCGGCAAGGAAGGCGTGATCACGGTTGAAGAAGGTTCGGGCCTCGAGAACGAGCTCGAMGTCGTYGAAGGCATGCAGTTCGACCGCGGYTACCTGTCGCCGTACTTCATCAACAATCAGCAGTCGCAGCAGGTTGAGCTGGACGACCCGTTCATCCTCATCCACGACAAGAAGATCTCGAACGTTCGCGAGCTCCTGCCGGTGCTCGAGGCTGTCGCCAAGGCCGGTAAGCCGCTGCTGATCGTTGCCGAGGAAGTCGAAGGCGAAGCCCTGGCCACCCTCGTCGTCAACACGATCCGTGGCATCGTCAAGGTCGCCGCCGTCAAGGCGCCGGGCTTCGGCGATCGTCGCAAGGCGATCCTGGAAGACATCGCCGTCCTCACCGGTGGCACGGTCATTTCCGAGGAAGTCGGCCTGGCGCTGGACAAGGCCACGATCACCGACCTCGGCCATGCCAAGCGCGTCGTGATCACTAAGGAAAACACCACGATCATCGATGGTGCCGGCGAAGCCACGCTTATCCAGTCGCGCATCGGCCAGATCAAGGCGCAGATCGAAGAGACCTCTTCGGACTACGACCGTGAGAAGCTGCAGGAGCGTGTTGCCAAGCTTGCCGGCGGCGTTGCCGTCATCAAGGTCGGCGCCGCGACGGAAGTCGAAATGAAGGAAAAGAAGGCCCGCGTCGAAGACGCCCTGCACGCTACGCGCGCAGCCGTCGAAGAAGGCGTGGTCCCGGGCGGCGGCGTCGCCCTGATCCGTGCACTGAAGGCGCTCGAAGGCCTCAAGGGCAAGAACACGGACCAGGACCTCGGCATCGCGATCACGCGTCGCACGCTGGAAGCTCCGCTCCGCGCCATCGTCACCAATGCCGGTGAAGAGGCTTCGGTCATCGTCAACCAGGTCAAGGCCGGTGAAGGTAACTACGGTTACAACGCCGCCACGGGTGAGTTCGGCGACATGATCGCCTTCGGCATCCTGGACCCGACCAAGGTCACCCGCTCGGCACTGCAGTTCGCCGCGTCGGTTGCCGGTTCGATCATCACGACCGAAGCGGCCGTGACGGAATTGCCGAAGAAGGACGACGGCCACGGCCATGGCGGCGGCGGTGGTGGCATGGGCGGCATGGGCGGTATGGACTTCTAAGTCCAGCCCTCCGGCTCGCTATACGAAGAGGCCCCGCGAAAGCGGGGCTTCTTTTTTGTATGCGAGCGCGAACATCCTTTCATGGATCAGTGCGTCGAATCGGCAACTACACGTAACGTCTTGCGGACCACGTGGCGGCGGCGTAGAAAATGATCGTGTACACACCCAAGGAGTACGGCCATGACATGGAAACTGAGTCTTCTTTCGCTTTGCCTGGCGTTCGAATGCGCCGCCTGCCAGACACATCTGTCGCGGCCGCAGGCCGCCGGTGACGACACCGCGTCGCGGCTCAACGCCCGTTACGACAAGACGGATATGGCCTGTGACGGCGGCAGGGCCGCCTATTACTGCAACGGCGTGCTGATTCGCGCGACCGATGCGGTTCCGACTGACGATGAACCCGATCGCCACGCCTGGGAGCCGTCCCCGTGGACCGGGACGCCGGAGGCACTTTCCTTTAGCTATCTGCGCAAAGACGTGGGCAGTCGCATCCTCTACGGCGAGCACGCACGTCCCCATGGGCTGATCCTGAAAGAGGCCGAGGTAAACGGCAGCCCCGATACGTTTCCCATCACCCTTTTCTGCTCCTTTCCCCACGATGCCATTACGGGTGGCAGAGGGCCGAAGGGGTGCGGAGCCAGTTCTCTGTATCCCGTCGAAAGTGTGCCGTGCAAAGAGCAAGGCATCGACACCGTCGACGCATGGCGTAAGCACTTTGCGGCGGTGACCTCATTTCCCAACCAGTTCAATCACCAATGCGGCTTCGGCGTCGACCAGCCCTCGTTTGCGCTGAGCATCGCCTCTCGTGTGCCCGCCGGCATGGTTGACGTGATGCAGCACATGGAGCTGATGGTCGCGACCTGGCCACTGGATAAGCCGCAGGATGTGCCCTTCGAGGCGTTCTTCTACACCGCTGGGCCCTACGAGGAGAAGGGCCTGAAGGGAGCGCAACTCATTCAGCGCGATTACCAGCTGGTCACGGGCCGGGTTATTCCCATCGTCCGCTTCACTGTGGACGAAAATATCGAGCCCTTCAGTTACCGGGTGGAGGACCAGGCCGTCGTTCGCTGACGATCAATGCACGTCCCTGCGCGCCGCGGCAACTACTGTCCGGCGCCTGACTCCGCATCATGTTCCGCCTCGCCCGGCTGGCGGGCGACATCGATGCCCGCGTCGGGTAGGGCGTAACGCGCAAGCAGCGGATCGAGCTTGTTCGTCAGGCGAAGCAGGGCGATGTTGCCCATGGCGGTATCGGTCTGCTTCGTGCCGGCGTCTTCGGGCGCGGCGTTCGCGTCCGGTGAGCGAGTGAGCGAGGCGAGCTGGCCGCCGAGCACCTGGGTGAGGGCGAAATACGCGTCGTCGTGGATGCCGGCGCGTTCCAGTACGAGGCCGGGCAACATCCACGACGCCATATCGCCATGAACTGCCGGCGGGCCGTCGTTGTGTGCGTCTACAAGCACCCACGGGACCATCTGCGTATCGAACGGCTGGCCGTCACGAAACCCGGCGTGGTTATACGTGTTGGTCAACGCAGGAAGATGATCGCCGTAGAACAACAGGATAGTCGGACGCTCGCGTTTCGCGAGGAGGTCTGCCAGACGGCCGAGTTCGGCGTCCGCGTGATGCATGTGATAGACGTAGTTCTGCCACTCGAGCTTGTCCTTGCCCTCGACGCCGGCCGGGACGGGAATGGCGTCGCGCTCCGCGACGTTCGTGTTGTCGGAGCCATCGTAAGGGCCATGCGCCTCGATGCTGATCGCGAAGATGAGGCGCTGTGGACCGGCGTCAGGCAGCTGCGCCATGATCTCGTCGGTCATGCCGCTGTCAGCCATATAGGTGCCGTCGTTCTTCGCGTTCGCGGGGAAGCCGGCGCGCGAGACGAACCGATCGAAGCCGATAGCCTTGAACGCCGCCGGGCGGTTCCAGAAATTGGGGTTGTGTCCATGCAGGGCCACGGTTTCATAGCCGTGCGAACGCAGGGCGCGAACCATGCTGGGAACGACCTGGTTGTGCATATCCAGGTACGGGTAGCGCATGTTGCCGAAGTACCGCAGCGAGAGACCCGTGAGTACTTCGAACTCGGTGCGGATGGTCCCGCCTCCGAACGTGGGAACATGCAGGCCGCCGCCGCTGCCTTCCTGCGTGAGGCGATGCAGGTTGGGCGCGACATCCTCGTCGTAGCCATTGACACCCGAAGGATCGAAGAACGATTCACTCTGGATGATGACGATGTCCGGCGGCTGTCTCGTGTGCCGTGACGCGGCGGCCATGTGCTCACGCAACGCACCGTCGTTATCGCTGATCAGTTGCAGTGCGGCCTTCGGATCGTCCTTGGGCTTGTTGCGTGAGGCCTGAAGATGGAACTGCATGAGGTTGGAGACGACGCCGTTGTATCCCGCGTTTTCCGACGGCGACCAGGGCATCATGCCGAGGCGCTGGCCGTTGTAGATCTTGGCCCAGCCCGGTGTGCCCGCGAAGAGTGTGACGAAGAGGGTACCGAGGGCGAAGGTGGCGACGATGCGCCGGCCGTAGGTGCGGCGTGCGAAGACCGGTGGCTCGAAACGCACCAGCAGAACGACGACGGCGATCAGTGCCGCGATAGCCAGATACGGTGCGATCTCCCGGGGTAGATAACCCGAAAGGAGCGACAGACCGCCGTTACTCAGCTGGCCGACCAGCCCGAAATCCGCAGGCAACAGCGGCGTACCAMGATTCTTGACCTTGATCGCGCTTACCGCGAACACGATGCCCTGGGCAAGGAACGCGATGCCGAAGGACAACCAGGTGCGGCGCGTGAGGGTGAGCAGAAGGGTGGCCAGCATCAGGCCCGGCATGGCGTTGGCGATCAGGTGGCCGGGCCGGGCCATCCACTGGTCCGTACCGACGCCCGGATTGCCGTCGATGAATCCTGTGAAGAGAACGAACATGAGCGCCGAGACGACCGGGAGCGCGATGCGCCCCGCACGGTCACGCCAGGTTTTCGATTCGCTAGCCATAGAAGCCGACGTCCGCATCCAATCCCACTGGGGGTAGGGACTGTAACGGAACGGACATGAATCGGTTGTCATGGGAAGTCGCGGACTTTTCTACGATTCTTCGTAAGTTGACGCTTCAGGCACAATGGTGACCTCATGAACGCCTCCACGCCGGCTCCGCGCGAAAGCCCAGAACTACGCGCACTCATCGACCATCGTTACGCAGACGTGATGGCGGCATGCCGGGCTGCCCGGATTCCCGTTCACGACGACGCCGGCGTCGCCGAGCGTATCCGCCGCACGCTGGTCGCCTCCGATTTCGCCTTCGACGTCTTCCGCCGCCAGCCGGAGCTGCTCGCGCCGGCCGGTCTGGAGCGGCTGCGCGCCAGCGCGGACGCCGCGACGCGCGGTGGTCTGCTTGACCTCCCGGCGGACGAAGACCGCTGCATGTCCATACTGCGTCGGTTCCGCCATGCGGAAGCCGTTCGCCTTGTGTTTCGTGACGTCAACGGCCTCGATGACATCGACGAGACGCTCGCGTCGACAAGCGCCCTTTACGAGACCCTGCTCACCGCCGCCTTGCGTTGGTCGGAGAACTCGCTGCACGCGCGGTTCGGCGTGCCCCGAGACAGTGCGGGCGTCGAGCAGCGCATGGTCGTCGTCGGCTTTGGGAAGCTCGGCGGCAATGAACTGAATTTCTCCTCGGACATCGATCTCATCCTGGCGTACGCCTCGGCGGGCGACACCGACGGTTCGCGTTCGCTCGACAACGGCGAATACTTCATCCGCGAGGCACGCCAGCTGGTGCGACTGCTTGCGGAACCGACCGTGGACGGCATCTGTGCGCGGGTGGACCTGCGCCTGCGTCCGTTCGGCAATGCCGGCCGTCTCGCACTGCCGTTCGCCGCCATGGAGCAGTACTACCAGCGAGAAGGTCGCGACTGGGAGCGCTACGCATGGATCAAGGCGCGTCCCGTTGCCGGCGATCGCACGGCAGGACGCGAGCTTCAGGACATGCTGCGTCCGTTCGTCTACCGGCGCTACCTCGACTACACCGCCTTCGCCGGCCTGCGCGAGATGAAGTCGCTCATCGATGCGGAGGTGGCGCGCAAGGATCTCGCTGGCAACCTCAAGCTCGGTCCCGGTGGCATTCGCGAAATCGAGTTCGTGGTCCAGCTGACGCAGATGATCCGCGGTGGCCGCGATCCCGCGCTGCGTGTGCGCGGCCTGTTGCCCGCGCTGCGTGCGTGCGAGGCACGCGGCTACATTCCTGCCGCGCGTGCCAAGCTGCTCCGCTCGGCCTACCTGTTCCTGCGTCGCGTGGAGAACCGCGTGCAGATGCTGCGCGATGCCCAGACGCATGACATTCCCGACGACGAGCTGTCTCGCGAGCGCCTCGCCCTGGGCCTGGATTATCCGTCGTGGGACGCCCTGGCCATCGAGCTGGCGGCACACCGCGCGGCCGTCTCGGCCGAGTTCGCCGCCGTGCTCGTGCCCGAAGCGGGGCAGACCGCGACGGCCCCGGTCGCCGACATCGAACTGTGGACGGCGGCACGCGACGGCTCGCTGAGCGCGGCGACGCTGGAGGCCTCGGGTTTTACGGGCGCCGTCGACGCCGCGGAGCAGCTGACCAAACTTCCCCAGGCTGCAGCGGTACGTTCCATGTCCGCCCGCTCCGGCGAGCGTCTCGAACGACTGATGCCCCAGCTCATTGGCGCCGCGCGTGCCAGCGCATCGCCGTCCGCGAGCCTGCTGCGCATGGTCCGGCTGGTGCAGGCCGTGGCGCGACGGTCCTCTTACCTTGCCTTGCTCGACGAGCAGCCGAATGCGCGGCGCCGCGTTGCCGGCGTCTTTTCCGACAGTGCCTTTCTGGCGGAGCGCGTCATCGCGCAGCCCCTGCTACTGGACGACGTGCTCGATCCGCGCATCGACCAGCTTCCGCTGAAGCGCGCGGATATTTCCGCGGAGATCGCGCGCACCCTGGGCACGCTGGATGAACGCGACGCGGAGCGTGAGCTGGAGCGGCTCAACGAGTTCCGTTCGAGCATCGCGTTCCGTCTCGGCCTGGCCTTCAACGACGGGCGAGCCGACGCGCCGGCCACGGCGCGTCGGCTCGCGGGCCTTGCCGAGGCCATCGTGGCCGCCGTGCTGGCGCTGGCGACGCGCGAGCTGACGGCGCAGCACGGACGCCTGCCCGGCGAGGGGGGTGGATTTACCGTGTTGGGCTACGGCAGCCTGGGTGGCGAGGAGCTCGGTTTCGCCTCGGATCTCGATCTTGTGTTCGTCTACGACGGCAGGCTCGCCAACGCGATGAGCGATGGTGCGCGACCGGTTGACGGGACACGCTGGTTCCAGCGCCTTGCCCAACGCGTCATGCACTGGCTGAGTGCGCAAACGCACGCCGGCAAGCTCTATGACGTGGATACGCGCCTGAGGCCGGATGGCTCGAAAGGGTTACTGGTCGCCAGTGTCGATGCCTTCGAGGCCTACCAGCGCGATCGCGCATGGACCTGGGAGCACCAGGCGCTCTTGCGCGCACGAGCGGTAGCGGGCGACGTGCGGCTGGGTGGTGTGCTCGCCGATATACGCCGCGACATTCTTTCCACGCCGCGCGATAGCACCCGCGTGATCGCCGAGGTCAGTGCGATGCGGCGGCGCTGGCGTGCCGAGCGCGATCGTTCGGATGCCATGCGCCTGGACCTCAAGCAGGGCGTCGGGGCACTCATCGATATCGAGTTCGTGCTGCAGGGCATGGTGCTGGCTCACGCGGCCGAGCATCCGGCGATCCTCGACACGACGTCCAGCAGCACCTTGATCGACGCGTTGCGTTCGGTGGGGCTGTTCACCCAGCCGCAGGCCGACACGCTGCACGTCGCACACGCCGACCTGTTGCAGATGGGTCTGGCGTGCACGCTTGACCTGCGATCACGCATCGCCCAGCGCACGCCGGCGCTGGACGCCGCATGCGCGGGTGTAAGCCAGGTGGCGCGGGAGCTGGGTTTCGACCTGGAAGGCGTCGACGCCACGTCGTCACAGGCTGTCTGAACCGGGCGGCCGGCGGTATGCTGTCCGRCCGCTCACGGACCTGACCTGCGATGACCCGACCCTCGTTGTTGATCGACACCGACCCCGGCGTGGACGATGCCCTCGCCATCCTCATGGCGCACGAGCACGCCGATGTAACGGYGCTCACCGTCGCTGCCGGTAACGTCGGGCTGGGTCACACGTTGCGCAATGCGCGCACGCTGGTCGAGTTGGTCGGGGCGAAGACGCCGGTGTTCGGCGGTTGTCCCTCGCCGCTGGTGCGCGCGCCGGAGGAGGATGCGGCCTTCGTCCATGGTGCCGACGGCTTCGGCGATGTGGGCTTCGCGGAGCCGGCGCATCCCGTGCAGGCGGAGCACGCGGCCCTCGCGCTGATCCGACTGACCCGTGAACGACCGGGTGAGCTGACGCTCGTGGCCCTGGGTCCCCTGACGAATCTCGCCCTGGCGGTCCGGCTCGATCCTTCCCTGCCGCAGCGCGTAAAGCGCCTCGTTGTCATGGGGGGCGCGGTGACCGGGCATGGGAATACCGGGAAGATACCGGCCGAGTTCAACATCGGTTTCGACCCGGAGGCCGCGCATGTGGTTTTCGAGGCCTTCGACGCGTTCGACCTGGTCGACTGGGAGGCGACGGTGCGCCATGCCTTCTCCGACGAGGCCTACGAAGGCTGGGTCGCCGCCGGCGACGCCCGCGCTTCCTTCTTTGAAAAGATCTTCGGTACGGCGCGCCGTTTCAACGCCGAGCACGAGCGGACGGGCTTCATCGCCGCCGACGCGCTCGCCATGGCCGTGGCACTGGATCCGGACATAGTGACCCGCGCCGAGACGCGCCATGTGGCCATCGAACTGGACGGCCGGCTCACCCGCGGTGCGACCGTGGTCGACTGGCATCGCAGGCTCGGCGGCAAGCCGAACGCCCGGATCGTGCTCGAGGTGGACCAGGCCCGGTTTGGCGAATTGATTGCCCAGGCGCTAGGCGTCGCCTGATCGCTGCCCCTGTAGGAGCCGATTCATCGGCGCTCCCCCGGCGGCGGGCCAGGAGCTGGACTTGATGTCCCGACCACCGCTGGTTACAATGCCGCTCTTTTCACCCCGCTAATTCTTAGAGTCACGCCATGAAAGAGAACATCCACCCGAAGTACCAGTCCGTCGTTTTCCAGGACCTGTCGTCCGATTTCGCGTTCCTTACGCGTTCGACCATGTCCAGCAAGGAAACGGTCAAGTGGGAAGACGGTAACGAATACCCGGTGATCAAGCTCGATATCTCGAGCCACTCGCACCCGTTCTACACCGGCAAGCAGAAGACGCTGGACGTCGGCGGCCGCGTCGACAAGTTCCGTCAGCGCTACGGCCAGAAGTAAAACGGTTCCATCCGCGCGCCGCCTGCGGGGTGGCGTTTCGCGAGGATAGACAGACACGGGGTGAGCCCACGGCTTGCCCCGTGTCTTTTTGCGTGTGCGATTCGGATGCTGGCCAACGGACGTTTGAATAGCCTCTGTGCGATAATGGGGAACTTCGGCCGCACGCGGCGGCCGGTACGACACCTCTCCCCCGGGGTCGTTTTTTCCCAACATCGCTACGTTTCGCCAGTTGCTGGCGGAACGGGTACAGAGAGAAAGAGGAGCTCGCCGTGTCCGACGCCAAAACCGTCAAATTGGTCGATGAATCCAACAAGCCCGTGAGCGAACTGCCGGTCATCGGTGGCACGCTTGGCGCCGAGTGCGTCGACATCGGCACCTTGTACAAGGACACCGGTTACTTCACGTACGATCCGGGTTACGGCAGCACCGCCAGCACCAAGAGCGCCATCACCTATATCGATGGYGACRMSGGCRTCCTGCTGYAYCGCGGYTAYCCGATCGAACAGCTCGCCGAGAAGTCCACCTTCCTCGAGACCTCGTACCTGCTGCTCAACGGCGAACTGCCGAACAAGACCGAGTTCGCGAAGTTCGAGCACGACATCACGCATCACTCGATGATGCATGAGAACCTCAAGTTCTTCCTGCGTGGCTTCAACCACGACGCGCATCCGATGGCCATGCTGGCCGGTTCGATCGCCTCGTTGTCGGCGTTCTATCACGACAAGCTCGATGTCGATAACCCGGAAGACCGCAAGCTCGCCGCTATCCGCCTCATCGCGAAGATGCCGACGATCTCCGCCGCCATCTACCGTCACTCGATCGGCTGGCCGACGCGTTATCCGCGCAACAACCTCGAGTACGTCACCCGCTTCCTGCACATGATGTTCGAAGTGCCGAGCGAGCCGCTGGAGCTGAATCCGGTCGTCGCCAAGGCACTCGACCTGCTGTTCATCCTGCACGCCGATCACGAGCAGAACGCCTCCACCTCCACCGTCCGCTTGGTCGGTTCGACCGGTGCGAACCCGTACGCCTCGATCGCCGCAGGCATCACCGCGCTGTGGGGTCCGGCACACGGTGGTGCGAACGAAGCCGTGCTCAAGCAGCTCGGCGAGATCGGCACCGCCGACAAGGTCGAGACCGCCGTCAAGCGCGCGAAGGACAAGAACGATTCCTTCCGCCTTATGGGCTTCGGCCACCGCGTGTACAAGAACTTCGACCCGCGCGCCAAGATCATCCGCGAGATGTGCCACAAGGTGCTCGAGGAACTCGGCGTCAACGATCCGCTGCTCGATGTCGCGATGAAGCTGGAAGAAGCCGCGCTGAAGGACGACTACTTCGTGGAGCGCAAGCTCTACCCGAACGTCGACTTCTATTCGGGCATCATCTACAAGGCACTGGGCATCCCGGCCGAGATGTTCACCGTGATGTTCGCCATCGCGCGCACCTCCGGCTGGATCTCGCACTGGATCGAGCAGCACGAAACCCCGGGTGCCCGCATCGGTCGTCCCCGCCAGATCTACACCGGCGCCGACGTTCGCGACTACACTCCGAACGACAAGCGCTAAGAAGAAAAAACCCCGCGAAAGCGGGGTTTTTTTTGGTTCATCGCGGATTAYCGGGGCCCGGGCGCTCGGCTTTTGGGAGGGCATTCTTTCGCACCTCGSACCTCGCACCTCGSRCCTGGCTCGCCTTCGGCYTYGCGGGCTCGGCTTTGCCRTCGCTTCGTACACKTGGGCGTCTCGCGGGGAGACCTTGGTGTCCACCCTCGCTGCTCAGACACGTCCTCCGCGTTCGAMAAGGAAGGCCGCTSACGCGGCCCRTGTAYCTATYTGGCCTACGGCCGCTCCACTTGTGCGGAACTCGCCTCGAGGGTGGACACCAAGGTCTCTCACGACGATACGGTCAGCTGGAC
>NZ_JBFUJE010000060.1:0-14044 GCF_056401535.1 Luteibacter sp. P4_E6
CATGTGACCCGGCTTGCATACTTGTTCGACCCGGCAACACACACCACCGCCGCAAGCGCAACGAGCAACATCGTCCAGTTCACCGTTTCTCGCAGTAGCGCGGCGAGTGCGAGGCCCGTGAAGGGCTGGACCAGTTGCAGTTGTCCTACCGCGGCGATTAATAAGTCCTTGATTGGTCATCGCATCTATAAGCCTTTAGGTGATTGATATGAAATATTTCCAGAAGCAGATCATCGCCTTCGTAATTGCGATGGCGGTTCCTGTGCTGTCTCATGCTTCCGACGAGCTTTCATTGAAAGTGTCGCGTGACAAGGGCGATATCTACGTTATTGTTGCGAACACACAAGACAACGCGGTCAAGGTGCGTAAGGACTTCCTGCTTGATCGGATCTTCGGGAGCCTGACCTTCGATATTCGAAATCACGCAAAGGTCTTCCCTGACGCGTCGCACATTAATCCCGAAGTTCCTACTGAAAGTACGTACATCATACTGACGCCTGGGCAAGTAATCGGGCATATGTTCAATCTTCAGATCATCAAGAACGCTCATATGCTGACAAAGGGTTGTTACACCATTTCGGCGATCTACCACGATGGAATGGCAAAAGATTTTGCAGGCTTCGAAGGTGAGGTGAGATCGAAACCGATCTCGCTTTGCATCGACAAGTAGGGCGTCTTCACGTCGGTCTCGGGTGCCAGCCCATCTGTCTATGATCACCGCCGCATTGCCTTGACCGCGCGAGTGGAAAGCGACGGTATTCACGGCATCGTGCTGATCATGCCGTCCTGCAGGGGCGCGCTCACTGTCGACGTGTCTGGTACGGGAAAGTCTATGCGTACATCGAGCGATTCAATCGAACCTTCCGCGAAGAAGTCCTCGATCAACACCTCTTTTCACGCCTCGATACCGTCAACAAGCCGCCTGATGTTCTAGTTTTGAAATGTCTGCTTGACGGGGAAGCTTACGATAGCCCGGGATTACGGTCCGGGCACAGGGCAACTCATGTCGCCTTCCTCACAGTGAAGAAGAGCTTCCAGCTCCTTGGTTCGGGCGTGTGTGGCAGCACTGCGACATTGGGTAATCAGCATCGGATAGATGCTCCCCTGGGCGTTCGCCGAGGCGGCGAACTCGCATTGCGCATCGCGAAATGTAAGCCACGCGCGTTGTGCCTTGATCAGGAGTGAGGTCGCGGCCTGATCACCTTTCAACCGAGCGGTGACCTGGCGGTACGTGGCGTTCAATTGCTTATCTGCCGCCTCGAATTCCTGGTCGGCACACGTGGTCATTGACAGCTGACTGGATGCCTCGTCGCAGTCTTCGGCATGAGCAGCGGCGCTGCCTGCCATGGATGCGATCACTAGCATGACGATGATCGAGAATGTCCGCACGGAATAACGCCCCTAAGGTGTAAGCCTAAAGCTTACCTTGCGCCGGGGATGCATACCTCTTCGACCCGGCAACACACGCCACCGCGGCTAGCGTAACGAGCAACATAGTCCAGTTCACTGTTTCTCGCAGCAGTAGCGCGGCGAGTGCGAGGCCCATGAAGGGCTGGACCAATTGCAGTTGTCCTACCGCTGCGATGCCGCCCTGCGCCAGTCCGCGATACCAGAACACGAAACCGATCAACATGCTGAATACCGAGACGTAGGCAAGGCCAAGCCACCCGGCCCGGCTCACGTGCTCGAACGAGGCGGGCATGGTGACGAGCGCCGTTGGCAACATGACGGGTAGCGCCAACACCAGCGCCCAACTGATGACCTGCCAGCCTCCCAGGATGCGCGAAAGGCGCGCGCCTTCGGCGTACCCCATGCCGCAGACGACTATGGCGGCCAGCATCAGCAGGTCGCCTTGGGCGGATCCGCCCGCGCTGCTGATGGCCGCGTAGCCTGCGATCAGCGCAGCACCACAGATCGAGAACACCCAGAAGACGGGTCGGGGACGCTCGCCTCCGCGAAGCACACCGAAGATGGCCGTGCACAGCGGAAGCAAGCCAACGAAGACGACCGAGTGGGCGGATGTGACATGCCGCAATGCCAGCGCAGTCAGCAGCGGAAAGCCCACGACGACCCCTGAAGCAGTCATCGCCAGGGGCACGAGATGGACGAATGCCGGTCGCCGTTGTCCCAGCACCAAAAGGAGCGCCAGTCCCAACAGTCCGGCAATGGATGYCCGCGCACAGGTCAGGAATATCGGATCGAAGTCCGCCACGGCCGCACGCGTTGCCGGCAATGAGCCGGCGAAGATGGCGACACCGATGAATCCATTGATCCATCCACTTGCTGCTTTTTCCATCGGTCGTTCCTTATCAGACCGATGAAGTTGAGCATCCGGAAAGGGCCGAAACGAGGCACAAAGCAGTACAATTAAAAGAAACTGTAATGCTTTCCAAGCCAGTACAGTCGAGGCGAGCGATGCGTAGCGGTAGTCGGATAGAGACCGTCATGACCGAGGTGAGGTCGCGAATCTCCTCGCGTAGCTACCTGCCGGGTGCGCGACTGCCGTCGGTGCGTGCGCAGGCGCAAACCATGCAGTTATCGATCTCGACCGTGGTGGAAGCCTATGAACGGCTGGCCGCCGAGGGCGTCATTACCTCCCGACGAGGCGCCGGCTTCTACGTGGCCGGGCCGGTTGCTCCTTTGGCGCTGGCGGATATGGGCCCGAAGGTCGAGAGGGAAGTCGACCCGCTCTGGATCTCCCGGCAGTCGTTGGAAGCGGACGCCACGTTACTGAAGCCGGGCTGCGGATGGCTCCCGGCGGATTGGCTCTTCGAAGCGGGCATGCGCCGCGCCCTGCGCGCCGTGGCACGGGCCGAGACGTTGGAACTCGTGGAATACGCCACGCCGCTGGGGCACCCCGGGCTGCGTCAGCTGCTCGCCCGCCGGATGCATGGCATCGGCGTCGACGCGGCACCCGATCAGATCATGTTGACCGAGTCGGGCATCCAGGCCATCGACTTGATCTGCCGGTTCCTGCTGGAGCCGGGCGACACCGTGATGGTGGACGATCCCTGCTATTTCAATTTCCACTCATTGCTGAAGGCACATCGCGTCAACGTCGTCAGCATTCCGTATACCCCGACCGGGCCGGATGTCGGCATGTTCGAAGCAGCGTTGAAGGCGCATTCGCCGCGCCTCTACATCACCAACTCGGGGCTGCACAATCCGACCGGCGCTGTGTTGTCCGCCGTCGTTGCGCATCGCCTCCTGAAGCTTGCCGAGGCATCGGATCTGGTGATCGTCGAAGACGATATCTTTGCCGACTTCGAAGCCGTGCCTGCGCCGAGGCTGGCGGCCTTTGACGGCCTCTCGCGCGTGATTCACGTCAGTAGCTTTTCGAAGACGATCTCGGCATCGCTTCGATGCGGCTACGTGGCGGCCCGTCCTGATTGGATCGAGGGCCTGTCCGACCTGAAGATCGCGACCTCTTTCGGAGGAGGGCGCCTGTCCGCTGAAATCCTGTTTGCCACGTTGACGGACAGCGGCTATCGCAAGCACATGGAAACCGTGCGCGAGCGCCTGGCGAAAGCGATGGAGAAAACCGTGGCAAAGCTTGCCGACCTGGGCATCACGCCCTGGCTCGTTCCGGGTGCCGGCATGTTTGTCTGGTGTCGGCTCCCAGAAGGTGTCGACGCCGCCACGGTGGCGCGAGCGTGCCTGAAAGAGGGCGTGGTGCTCGCGCCGGGAAATGCTTTCAGCCAGGCGTCGAGTGCGACCGGCTTCGTGCGTTTCAATGTGGCGCAGTCACAGGATGGGCGCGTGTACAAAGTGCTTGCCCGGGCACTATTGGAGTAAGCGGCAATCACATGCCCGCGGCGTCCAACAGGGGGTAGGTCCAGACCTACTTACCCATGACCTCTTTCTTCTCTTGAAATTCGCTATGTTTCACAACTTTTCAGAATTATTCTATGCCGCTACGGCTGCACGCCCGGAGCCTGCTGCGGAACGTGAGCTTGCTGCTGCGTCTGCTGTTGCTGTGGAACGGTCTGCTGACCCTGCTGCTGGTGAGCTTTCTCGAACTCGGCGCTGCTCTGTTCCAGCGGCCTTGCGACAGACTCGGCGACATCGACTTCAGCAACGCGCTTGAACGGTGAATTCGATGCACCCTGCATGGCATAGGCGCGCATGCCGTCGTCACTCATGGCGACGTGGTCGACCTGCGACATCGTCTCCTTCTTCGCCGCGACGGCGAGCGAGCCGGCAAGGTTTTCCGACCGATGGTCCGACGTACGGCCACGCAGCGCATCGATAGCTTTCACGCCGTCCAACGTCTGCGTATAGATCGCATGGCCGGGATGCCGGGTGTCGGACAGACTGACGGGTGACGGGTGGCTGACCTGTGGTGGATGCGCCGCTTTCTGCACCGCATCCAGCGTCTTCGGTCCAGCCACGCCATCAGCAGTCAATCCGTGGGCACGCTGGAAGGCCTCGACCGCTGCCTTCGTTCCCGGACCAAAATCACCGTCGGGACGCAGCGCGCGGCCATGCGCGTCGGTGAAGCCAAGCTTGGCCAGGTCGGTCTGCAAGGCAGTCACCTTCTCGCCGTGTGAGCCGTCCTTCAACGACGCATGGCCAGCCGGCGCATGCGCACGACCACCCTGGCCAATCGCCTGCAGCGCCGCCTTGATATCCGCGTCATCACCTGACTTCGACGGATCGAAGTTTGGATCACCGACCTTGGCGCTGGCGCGATCGAGTGCGGCGGCCTTTTCCGGGTCCTTGTATGCATTCTTGTACTGCTCGGCTAACGCGGCAGCTTTCGGGCCGTCGTAGTACGAGTAGGTTTCCTTGATCTCGTTGGCCTTGGCGAGGACGGCGTTGTAGTCGCCACCTTCCTGCATGACCTTTTCGAACTTCTTCATCTGCGACGGAATCTGGTTCTCCGTCTTGGCGAGAATGGCGACGGTTTCCAGACGACGATCTTCGGGGATGTTCTTGCCGTACTTGTCCAACGTGTCAATGGCCGACTGCGTCGCGTTCTTGATCTGCGGGTAGTCGATGTTGGTGTGGATCCACTTCTGGCCGTTCTGCGAGCCCGCCCACGCGTTGATGCCGTCGCGGGTGTCCTTGTCGATGAAGTTGAGCGTGGTGCGACCGTGTTCGCCGTTACCATGCGTGAGCAGGTCCCGGCGGAGCTTCGTCGTGTCGCTGGTGTACGTCAGGCCGTGATCCTTCGCGTACTGCGAGGACTGGTCGATGATGCCGTCCACATACGTGGTCTGACCGGGTTCCAGCGCCGCGCCATCGGTGGCACCGAGCGCCCAGGTGCCGCGCTTGCCGAGGTCGACCTGGATGGTGCCGAGCGAGTAACCGCTGTCCGCGATGATCTTGTTCGCATGACCCCAGTTGGGATCGGACGTGCCGGAGGTCACGCCGGTGATGGACAGGTGGTACGAAGACGGACCGCCTTCGGTGCCACGTCCCACCACGAAATACGTGGCACCTGCGAGCGAGTTCACATCGTGCGTGTCGATACCAGCCATGACTTCTCTCCTTGAAGGAACGGATTACTGATCGTTGGCGATGGTGAGGTACTTGTCCAGGGCGTCCGCGCGCTCGGCGAGGCGGAAGATATCGTTCTGGGTGACCTGGAGGCCGGCTACGGGCTCATCACCATACAGCGTGGCTTCGAAATCGCCGTTCTTGTTGTGGAACTCGAGCCAGGCGCGCTGCGATGCGAGGAGATTGTCCTTCGCCTTGCCGGTGAGCTTGGCGGTGAGCGCCTTATAGGTGGTATTGAGGCGCGTGTCCTGCGTCTTCTTTTCCGCGGTGAGGCAGGTGCCCTGCGCCGTCGTGTCGGAACCGGCTTTATCGACGCACGCATAGAACGAAGCCGTGATGCCCTTGGGTGCCTGGCGCTTGATCACCTGGCTGGTGCTGTCGGCGGCGATGGCGCTGCTGCCGGTGACGAGGAGGGCGAGGGTGATGGCGAGCGTGTGGGCCGTTCTCATCGTGGAGCTCCTTTAGGACGACCCCGGAGCTTGCCGAACGCAGGATAAAAAGCCAAGAGATCCGGTTCTCACTACGGCGTCTTCACGAAATCATCAACTTCTTCCGAAATTGCATGACACCTGGAACGTAGGGCGCATTGGTGCTGTCAACACATCACGATGTACACACAGAACCGCCTAGCCACGGTCACATTTGGCCCCTACATTCAAAAGCTAGCTTTCGCCAGCACGGGAACCTGTCATGTCAACCGATTCTGACGCCTCACCCGTTGGGCCCGATTTCAGCCAGGGCGTCTACGCGTCCACGCTTCCCGAAGAGGGTGTCTTCGCCGGCCATGTCAATGGCGAGGCGATCATCGTGGCGCGCACCGACGAGGGCATCATGGCCTTGGGTGGTGCCTGCAGCCATTACAGCGGACCGCTGCACGAAGGCCTCCGTGTGGGTGACACCATCAGCTGCCCCTGGCATCACGCCTGTTTCGATCTGAAGACCGGCCGGGCATTGAAAGCGCCGGCACTGGCCCCGGTGGCGCGCTGGAAGGTGGAAGAAGAGGGCGGCAAGGTTTTCGTGCGTGAAGCGCTGCCTGATGATGCGACATCTCCTGCGGCGTTGATGGCAGACAAGCACTTCGTAATCGTTGGTGGTGGTGCCTCGGGGTTCGCCGCGGCGCAACGTCTTCGCCAGCATGGTTTCGCCGGCGACATCACGATGATCAGCGCCGACGTGGATGCTCCCTATGACCGGCCCAATGTGTCGAAGGACTATCTGGCCGGGACCGCCGATCCGGCGTGGATGCCGCTGAAGGACGCGGCGTTCTACGCGGACCTGAAGATCACGTTGAAGTTGGGAACGGTGGTCCGTTCTATTGATGCGGCTTCGCGTTCGGTTGCGCTGGAATCGGGCGAGCCGCTCACGTACGACAAACTGCTTCTTGCGACAGGTGCGGAGCCAGTTCGTCCTTCAGCACCCGGTTTCGATCAGCCGCACGTGCATACGTTGCGCAGCATGAAGGATGCGGAGCGGGTGATTGCCGATGTTACCTCTGACGACATCGTCGCCGTGATCGGCAGCAGCTTCATTGGGCTGGAAGCGGCGGCGTCGCTTCGTCACCGCGGTGTCGCGGTGCACGTGATCGGTCCGGAGCTGATTCCGCTGCGGAGCAAGTTCGGTCCGGCCATCGGGACGATGATCAAGGCGCTGCATGAGGCGAACGGTGTCGTGTTTCATCTTGGGCGCCGCGCCGAAGGCTATGCCGACGGTGCCGTGCAGCTCGACGACGGCACCTCGGTGCGCGCGACGCGCGTAGTGCTCGGCATCGGTGTGAAGCCGCGCTTGCAGTTGGCCGAAACGGCAGGAGTGCGAATCGAACGCGGTGTGGTTGTCGACACGTCGATGCGCTCATCGGACCCGAACATCTTCGCCACGGGTGACATCGCACGTTACCCCGGTGCACATGGGGAGCTCGCGCGCGTGGAGCATTGGGTACTCGCCGAGCGTCACGGCCAGGTCGCCGCAGCAGGGATGCTGGGCATCGACGACCCGTTCGAAGAGCCGCCGTTCTTCTGGAGCGTCCACTACGACACGACCATTCGCTACGTCGGGCACGCCGAGGACTGGGACGCCATTCGCGAGGAAGGCTCCGTGGCGGACAAGGATGCCGAAGTGCGGTACGAGAAGGACGGGCGGGTGATCGCTGTGGCCACGGTGAACCGGGATATGGATTCGCTGAAGGCGGCGGAGATGCTGAAACGCTAGCGGATCCTACTCGACCCACACTACGTCCGAGATACCCAGGTGTGTCCCTTGCCTGGGGACGATTTCTACCGGATGGCTACCATCGGCATGACATACGTAGATGTGACCGTGGGGTCCGAGATACGCCAGCATGCTTCCATCCGGCGACCATGTCGGATTGCTGCCCTGCGCGAGCATCTGCAACCCCGTTCCATCGGGATGCACTTTCCCGATCCCCTGGGCCGAACTGAAGGCGAGCCATTGCCCGTCCGGCGACCAGACCGGATTTCCGGTCCGGTGCCAATGGTCCGTGGGGTCGCCTCCTCGCACGATGCTGTGGCGCATCTCGTTGTTGAGCCTGGCGCCAGGGATATCCGTGAGCTGCCTCGTTGCGCCGGTGGCCGTATCCATCAGGAACACCTCGTGCAGATTGCACGCCGTGAGGTTGCCCTTGGTGCCACCTGCGAAGGCGAGGGTCTTGCCGTCGGGTGACCACGTCGGGAACATTCCTCGACAGCCTGTTACGTCGGATGCGCAGACCGACACCTCTTGCCCGTCGATCGGCGCAACGCATACTCGCCCTCCGGAAGCGAGGCCGGCGACGCGTCGTGCATCCGGTGACAGGGTGGCTTGGGTAGCAAGGTAGCGGTGCGCGGGATCCTGCGATGACGGTGCATCCCAGTCCGCTGCGGTGAAGAGATCGACGGTCGGGCTACTAAGTGCCTTCTTGGTCGCATAAGCATGCCCGGCCATCAGGTCGACGAGGAAGGGTCCACGATCTGCCCCAGATCTGCTGTTTACGCCGAGCGCGTGCTGCCGTGGATACACGACGAGGTCACTGGCGTTGGAAAAATTCGCGACGACCGCCGGAGGCGTGCTTCCATCGGCGGGGGCCGCGTAAAGCCGCTGACGTAAGGGGCTCCCCTGCACGGGAGGTTCCGACGGGTCGAGGGCGACGAACAAGAATCTGCCTTGCAAGGGCAGTCGATCGGTCGACGCCGCGGCAGCGCTAACCGAGGACGCGGTTGCCAATACATACGCGGCTGACAAGAGGTAACGCAGGCTCCGGCATTGCTTCATGTCATTTCCAGTCTATCGGCGCCAGATGGAAGTTCGTTATGGGATGGGGCTCATTCCGGAAGGGGATGAGTGGGGTGGCCGCCGAACAATCTATTCAAGGATCTATTCACGCTGAGGCGGACAGAATCTGTATGCCTATGAATAGCCTTTGTATTGTCCTCGAGAATCTATTCAAGAATCTATTCACAGGGGCGCTTACTCCGGCGCTACTCGGCGTTTCAAGGCAAGGACGGCGTCGTCTTCTCGAGAATCCGCATTGATTCGGCGTTCTTCCTGTCCCACTCCTCTGCTTCTTTCTTGCTGAGCTTCGTAAAGGCAGACGGCGGCTGAGGGGGTGGCGGGGCGGTTGCCTCACCGCTGGGCGTGCTGCCCACGGCGCCAGCGGCTGAATAAGGAACCGCTCTCACCACGACGGGCGCGGGTCGCTGGGTGGTGTGGACGATGGATGAGGTCATGCTCCGGAACACGGCGGGGATGACGACGTAGTAGCCGAGTACAAATATCCCGGCTGTCAGCATTGCCGCGGCTAGCAAGGCTGTAGGCATCCGGTTGCGCCGCGTCCACGACGGACCCGTTGGCTTCGCACCGGCCATGGATGAAAGGACGTCATCGGCCCAATACGTCGTCGGCAAATCCCCCGTTTCAGCAAGCATGTGCCGTAGCGCTACACCGTCGATCAATTCGATCTGCGGAAACTCAGCCGCCGCGGCGATGGCGGCAGCGCTGAACGATCCCGTGATGACGACGATCGCCCGCGTGGCATGCTGCGTTTGCATCACGCCAATAAGCTCATGAACGACGTTGTGCGTGACCTCGAAGAAGTTCACCCGCTTGCACTGCACGACGATGTATTCGCCGTCACGGAAGAGCTTGAGGTCGATGCCACCGTCGAACTTCTTCCACGACGTTTGCGCCCCCGTCCCCGAGTGCTCGACCCGATAGCCGCGTGCAGCGTAGTGCCGCGCCATCAGGCGTTCGAATTCATCCCACGGCATGCTGGCCAGGGGATCGGCGTGGCGGAACCTTGCCTTCCTGTGTCCCATCCCGGGCGGTCTTACTGGTCTTTGATGGCGGTGGCGATCGGCTTCTTGTCGTCGAGGGAAGCGACGATTTCACGCTCCCTGGCGGCGTCGTGGACCACGGGCGGGTGCGTCCGCATCGCTTCGACTGCCCTCAGGCCAGATCTCAGCCCGGGGAGTACGGAGGGTAGCGAGGCGACCGGCTGTTGCTCGGTGGCCAGGGGCTTCCGCGACTCGAGCAACCTCGCCATCTGCGCCTGCTGGATCTCGTGAATGTAGAACGTGTAGAGCATCACCAGGGCACCCGCCATCACGACGACGGCAGCGACAGCGGCCACGGCCGATGCGCGATCGATTCTCGCCTGGCGAGTATGCGTGTGCCGGACGGGCGGTCTTGCCGCGCCCGACCATGCAGGGAACTCGGGCGAGGCAGGCGCTTCGACGATGGGCTCCGCGACCGGCCCGAGCATGGCCCGTATGGTTTTCCCGTCGATCAGCCGGATATGCCGGAACTTCACCGCGGCCTCCATGGCTGCGGTGGTGAATTCGCCCGAGGTGACGACTATCGCGCCCGTGGCCCCGACGGTATGCATCACGCCGATGAGTTGGTGCACGTCGTTGTGCGGCACCTGGAAGGAGTTCCAGTGCTTGCACTGGACGACGATGAGTTCCTGGTCGCGGTGGAGCTTGAGATCGATGCCGCCGTCCGGGAGGTTGCCCTCGCCGGCGCCGGTGTGTTYGACGCGATAGCCCTGTCGTCGGAAGTGCTCGGCCACCAGGTGTTCGAATGCTCCCCAAGTGAGCCGGCTCAGCGCATCGTCGTGACGATGGCGAACGGACTTCATGCCGGGCCTCATCGGCGCGACTCCTCTAGGTACGRCATCGAGTGGCGCCCATGGGCGCCGGGTAGGACTTCCATGACTTCCCCCTGTGATTCCCCAATGCGACACCACCCCCCGGCGGGTCCTTGGGACTCGGGGAATATAGCGGGGTTTCGTGTGGATTTCTGTAGGCATATCCCTACAAACACACGTGGCGTGCCTCTGGTGAGTACGCGGCTCCGCCGGGTGGCGGCGGAGCCCTTGGCGCCACCCCCGGTTTTGTTCAAGATGCAGGCACTGCCGTCACTCGCCGGCAAGACGAAGGATCGCCTGTGTTCAAGAAGTTACGAGTTGCCAGCGTCGCATGGCTCCTTGTCGCGCCGCTGGTAGCCCATGCCGCCGGCTTCGACTGCGCCAAGGCGCGCACGCCCAGCGAGAAGGCCGTCTGCGCCTCGCCGAAACTCTCGGCGCTGGACGGCAAGCTGGCCGATGCCTTCCTCACGGCACTGAAGAATCACCCCGACAAGGCGGATGCCCTCAAGCTGGACCAACGTCACTGGCTGGCCAGTCGCGACGACTCGGCGTGGACGTACCTCAGCGGCGACCTCGGCAAGCAGCTGCCAGACTTCCTGGCCGGGCAGTACAAGCAGCGCATCGACTTCCTGGCGGGGCTTGACGCCGGCAAGCCAAAGGCGCCGCTCACGGTCGTTTCGGATGCGCTGCCGAAGCTGCCATCAGGCTCCCGTGACATCCTCAATGACCTGAAGACGCAGGGCGCCCCGATCGCGCTGGCTGAAGAGGTGGAAATGAAGGACGTATCCGCCTTCCCTTATCAGGCGGACAACGCGCTGAAGAAGGCCATCACCGAGCTCGAAGAGAACCTCACCAACCGCGTCCTCGCCGGCGCGCCCTTCAGCTCCGTGTACACGATGGGTGGCACCGCGCATTGCCTCACCGAGGCGCCGTACCGCATCGATGGGAAGAAAGCGTTCGCCATCGACGGGCCACCGGTCTGGGGGGACGATTGCATGACGGACCACCTCGTCGCGAAGCTGGGCGACGACTATGCCGCGATGAACGTCGATATCGGCGATCCCAACCAGCAGTCCATCGAAGCCAGTCGCTGGGCGGGCAAAGGCTTCGGATCGGCAGAGGATCTGATCCTGCGTTTCGACCACGCATTGAAGCTCGATAGCTCGGCGTGTGCACCGAAGCAGTCGCCGTGCGACGAGTTTGGTACGGCGGCCATGACTTATGTAGCGAAGTACGACCGCAATCCGCAGGGCGGTACGCTGGATCGTGCACTGAAGGGTACTGAGAAAGCGGCCTATGACGCCGCGGTCGCGCGTGCAAAGGCGCCGGGCGGCATCGCCTCGAAGGGAGACGCACCGACGCTTCCGGACTTCGGTAGCGACGGTCTCGCCGTGGGTTCGATGACCGGCTACGACAGCGAAGCAACGATGTTTCCGTTCACCTTCCGCGGCGAGACACTGCTCGGCTATATCGGCCACGGCCATGTTGGCTGGCGCGCCAACGACGACTGGATGGTTTCGGCGTGGCGGTTGAAGAACGGCGAGCTCGAGGCGGTCGCTTCCGCCTACGTGAACGTGGTGCGCGGTAGCCTGCTGTTGTCGGCACCCGTGCCGGCACCGCCGCCTGTGACGCATTGACCGGGATGTTTGGTATGTCGACGTTTTCCACAAGCATGTCGCCTCACGTCCGTTGGCTGGGACTGACGACGGTGGCGATTCTTGTCGTCGCCCTGGTCATCCTGTTCGGGCGCGATGCGGGGCAATCGGCCGGCCCGTACCTGGGCGGCGTGCTCGTGCTGATTCTCGGTGGGACCTACCTGGTTTCCACGCGCGAGTACGAGATTTCCAACGGCCGGCTGGTCGTGCAGAAGGTGCTGGGTTGCAAGTCGTTCGAGCTGCGCGGCGCGTCGGTAAGCCGCGACGCCCTCGCGTTCCAGGGCATGACGCGCGTGTTCGGGAACGGCGGCTTCTTCGCCTTCGACGGACTGTTCTATTCACGCCGGATTGGCTTCGTGCGCAGCTATGCGCGCAATCGCGATAACGGCGTGGTCGTGGTGCTGGCCGGCGGGAGCAAGCTGGTCCTGTCGCCGGACCAGCCCGATGCCTTCATCACCGCGGCGCTGGCGCAGGGAGCTGTCCTCTCCGCGCCCTGATGGTTCGCTCTCGCACTGCCGCGGGATCGCCGATGAATCGGCTCCTACAAAATCAGGCCGCACGCGCCGATCACGTTACGCGCGACGGCGGCGCAACGCGTAGCCGATTCCCAGGATGGCAAACCATACCGGGCTCGCGATGAGTGCCTTGCGCGTATCGTCTTCCAATGCCAGCAGTACCAGCACGAAGGCGAAGAAAACCAGACAGACCCAGCACATGAACACGCCGCCGGGCATCTTGTAGCTCGACACCGCATGCAGTTCGGGACGCTTGCGCCGATACGCGATGTACGCGGCGAGGATGAGCGACCAGACGAACATGAAGAGGATGGCGGCCAGCGTCGTTACCAGCGTGAACGCGGTGACGAGGTCGGGAATGACGTACACCAGCGTGGCGCCGCCGAGCAGGCAGATGCACGAGAACAGCAGGCCGCGCGAGGGTACCGCCGCCTTCGACAGGCGCTTGAACGCGGACGGCGCGTGGTCTTCTTCGGCGAGGCCGTACAGCATGCGGCTGGTGGAGAAGATGCCGCTGTTCGCGGACGAGGTGGCCGAGGTGAGCACCACGAAGTTGATCAGGCTCGCCGCCGCCGGAATGCCGGCCAGCACGAACAGCTCGACGAACGGGCTCTTGCCCGGCAGGACCTCGCGCCACGGGGTCACCGACATGATGACGACCAGGGCCAGAACGTAGAACAGGATGATGCGCACGGGGATCGAGTTGATCGCCTTGGGCAGGTTGCGCTCCGGATCGGCCGTTTCGGCGGCCGTGGTGCCGACCAGCTCGATGCCGACGAAGGCGAACACGGCAATCTGGAAGCCGGCGAAGAATCCGCCGAGGCCGGTCGGGAACATGCCGCCGTCATTCCACAGGTTGCTCAGGGAGGCCACGTGGCCGTTCGGCGAATGGAAGCTCCAGGCCACCATGCCGAAGCCGCAGACGATGAGCGCGCAGATGGCGATGATCTTGATCAGCGCGAACCAGAACTCCAGCTCGCCGAAGAGCTTGACCGTGGTGAGGTTGAGCACCAGCAGCAGGATCACGCAGAGCAGGGCGGGTATCCATGGCGCAAGGCCGGGAAACCAGAATTGCGCGTACGAGGAGATGGCGATCACGTCCGCGATGGCGGTGATGATCCAGCAGAACCAGTACGTCCACCCGCAGAAGAACCCGGCCCAGGGACCGAGCAGGTCGGTGGAGAAGTCGATGAACGACTTGTAGTCCAGGTTGGAGAGCAGCAGCTCGCCCATGG
>NZ_JBFUJE010000061.1:0-14044 GCF_056401535.1 Luteibacter sp. P4_E6
GTGCCTGCGGAGTCGAGGATTTCTCTTTTGATTTCCGCGGGATTTCTGCTCATATGCCTGGTTAACACGGTGGGCCTCTTACTGGCCAAGTTCATGCGACGCGCACCGGAAATCGCGGTTCGCCGGGCGCTTGGCGCACCTCGCAAGGCGATTCACGAGCAGTTCCTGATCGAAGCAGGTACCGTCGGTCTGGCCGGAGGGATGCTTGGACTGTTGCTGACAGGTGCCGGCATGTTCGGGGTGGGCCTGGTGTTCGAGCCGTCCATTGCCCGACTGGCCACGCTCAATGCATCGCTGGTTGCACTGACCTTCTGCGTTGCCGTATCCGCGACCGTTCTGGCGGCAATCTATCCTGCCTGGCGCGCAGCTTCAGTAAAGCCCACCTGGTAACGGAATTCATGATCAGTGTACAGATTCGACCGATCCTCAGCGCGCTTAAGCGACACAAAGCGGGAACTACGCTGATCGTGCTACAGATTGCTCTGACCTTCGCAGTGATTTGCAACGCGTTTTATATCGTTGAGCAGCGTATCGATCGTATGTCCAAGCCAACCGGCATGGTTGAAAGCAATATGCTGGCGATTCAATACCGTTGGGCTGGAGTGGACGCTAACGCCATTCCGTCGCTTACCAAGGCAGATCTGCAAGCACTACGCCTGCTGCCAGGCGTCGAAGACGCAACCCAGACCGGATCCTATCCGTTGTCGGGCCATAGTTCGACAGAAGGCATACGTACCGATCCGGGTGTGAAAGCGCGAATCGCACTGGCTGCGGAATATTTCACCGATGACCATGCGCTTGCCACGATGGGCGCCCGTCTTGTCGCGGGAAGAAACTTTCGAGCGGACGAAATAGGTTTCTTCGATCCATCCAAGGTCACTCCGCCTGCCGCGGTCATCATCACCAAAGCCCTGGCGGACAAGGTGTATCCCGATGGCTCGGCCCTTGGCAAGCAAATCTATATCGGTAACAGCATGCCGTCGCCCAGTACGGTGATCGGCGTCGTCGAGCGGCTGCAGGCGCCGTCTCCCACCGCCAGCTTCGCCGAATATGCCGTCCTGGTTCCTGCGCTGCTTTCAAGCAGTAGCGGCAACTACCTGATCCGAAGCAAGCCAGGACAACTCCTGGCGATCACCAACGAAGCCCCTGCCGCCCTGGTCAAGCTCGACCTCATGCGCGTCTTCCCGCCCAACGAAGGGATTCGCACTTTCGACCAGGTTCGTGAGGAGGCCTATAAAGTGGATCGCGGGATGGCCACGCTGATGACGGCGATCTGCGCCCTGTTGCTGGTCATTACTGCTGCCGGTATCGTAGGGCTGACTAGCTTTTGGGTCTCTCAGCGACATCAGCAAATCGGTATGCGCCGGGCACTGGGTGCCACCCAGCGTGACATCCTCAGCTACTTCCTCACCGAAAATCTGCTGATTGCGTTGGGTGGTATTTCCCTGGGTGCGGTGCTCGCTGTCTCACTCAACGTATGGATGATCAGCCATTTCGAGATGAGTAGCCTTCCGTTGAAGTATTTCGTGGAAGGCGTGGTTCTGATTGTGCTTCTCGGTCAAGCAGCCGTACTCGTGCCAGCGTTGCGGGCATCACGTACATCCCCCATCGAAGCAATTCGAAATACCAGGGCTTAGAGGAACGCGAAATGGGCGCATGGTCACACGAACCTTTTGGAAACGACACGGCCAATGACTGGGCCTACGATCTCGAGGACGCACAAGATCTGTCTTACATCGAGGCGGCCCTCGACAATGTCCTCGAGCAGGAGTCCGGGTACCTTGAAGCCCCGACGGCCGAAGAAGCAGTGGGTGCGATCGAGGTTCTGGCAAAGCTGCTCGGACGCGGCACGCAATCGGACGCTTACACTGAGAAGGTGGACACTTGGGTTAAGACCATCCATCAAAAGCCGACGGAAGCGCTGCTTGAAAAGGCCCGGCGCGTCATTGCACGGATCCTCGCAAAGGATTCCGAGCTTCTTGAACTATGGCAGGACGGCGAGGGTGCCGAGGGTGCCCAGCAATGGCAGTCCTCCATGTCGCGACTTCTGAGTGCTGTCAGCGCATGACGAGCCGCTGATTTATTAAGCGAGGCAGCATCCCGGATACTGGTTCACCGGCCCGCGCGGGGAGGGTCTTCACGGCGACATTTCCCGTAACAGCGCCATTACAGGCAAAATACGCGGTGCGCCACCTGCGATATCCTCTTCCTGGATATGCCGCCGTGCCGCTTTACTCGTTACGGATCATGCACTTGACCACTATTACGCCACCGGCTGCCGACGCCGATACCGCGCTGCTGGAGCGCCTGCGCGCCGCAGCGCAGCTCCTTGAATCGGTTGCGGCCGATCGGCTCTTGCTGGACGACCTCCCGGCGGAGGACCGCCAGCGCCTGTATCAGGYGGTGGCGCAGGTCTATCACCCCGACCCGGGCGAGCGTCGGATCCGGCTGAAGGCTGCGCAGAAGGCGCGTCATGCGTCGAAGATCCAGGCCGAGGATACCGTGCTCAACCAGACCGGCATCCGCGTACTGCGTCGCAAGCCGGTATTCACCACGCCGAATGTGTTCGCTCCGGAGGGTTTCGAGGCCAACGACATCGCGCCCGATGCAGACACCGCGCAACCGCGCGAGTCGGTCGAACCCAAACACTGTTATGTGTGCAAGAAGAAATACTCGGCGATCCATTTCTTCTACGACCAGCTGTGCCCCGACTGTGCCGCGTTCAACTACGCCAAGCGCACCGAGCTGGTCGATCTGCGCGGTCGCGTCGCGCTGCTGACAGGTGGTCGCGTAAAGATCGGTTATCAGGCTGGCCTGAAGCTACTGCGCGCCGGTGCGGAACTGATCGTCACCACACGCTTCCCGCGCGACTCGGCGGCACGCTATGCCGAGGAACCGGACTTCGGCGAGTGGGGCCATCGCCTGCAGGTCTATGGACTGGATCTTCGCCACACGCCCAGCGTGGAAGCGTTCTGCCAGGAGCTGGTCGCCACGCGGCCGCGGCTGGACTTCATCATCAATAACGCCTGCCAGACCGTGCGTCGCCCGCCGGACTTCTACGCGCACATGATGGATGGCGAGACGGCTGCACTGCACGACATGCCCGAACACGTGCGCAAGCTGGTCGGTCACTACGAGGGTCTGCGCGGCTCGAACATCCTTCCTGATTCGGGTGCTTCGGCGAATCTGCCTGGCCTGACCCGTGCCGCCGAGCTGTCCCAGATGCCGCTGCTTCCCGAAGAGCTCCTGGCGCAGAGCCATCTGTTCCCCGAGGGCCGACTCGATCAGGACCTTCAGCAGATCGATCTGCGCGAACGCAATTCGTGGCGGTTACTGATGGCCGAAGTGTCGTCGGTGGAATTGCTGGAAGTGCAGCTGGTCAATGCCATTGCGCCGTTCATCATCAACGCGCGACTGAAGCCGCTGATGCTGCGCACGTCCGATCKCGACAAGCACATCGTCAATGTGTCGGCGATGGAAGGTCAGTTCTACCGCAACTTCAAGACCACGCGCCATCCCCATACCAACATGGCGAAGGCCGCGCTCAACATGATGACGCGCACCTCGGCCACCGACTACTACAACGACGGCATCCACATGAACAGCGTCGACACCGGCTGGGTGACCGACGAGGATCCGGCCGATCTGGCTGCGAAGAAGGTGCTGGAAGAGCGCTTTCACCCGCCGCTGGACATCGTTGACGGTGCGGCGCGCATCGTCGATCCGATCATCAGTGGCATCAACTCTGGTGAGCACGTGTGGGGACAGTTCCTCAAGGATTATCGGCCGACCGACTGGTAAGTCGCGCGGAAGAGCAGGGCGCCTTAGTCCGTCGAAGCTGCCAATCGCCTAACCAGATTGGCAGCAAAGCGTTCCGAGGCTTCAACCTGATGTCCGAGATGCAGGAAGGGCTCAATCATTTCCAGTTCCATCAGCAAGAATTGGCCCTGAGAGATAACCCCGTCGATGCGCGCATAGGCTACGTCGGCGTGACCCATCGCCGCCGCAGCCTCGAGGACACGGCTAGCACTGGCAATCAGGTCGTCACCGGGTTCGGACGCCTGGGCGACGCCGCCGAAATCGCTTTGCACACGATAGTCGCCGGCCTTGGGCCGCTTGATGACTGCGTGACTGTATTCCCCGTCGAAGAATAGCAACGACCATTCTCCGTCGCTGGCAACTTCGGGCACGTAGGGCTGCACCAAATAGTCGAACTCGGGCGGGAGTTTCGCAACGACTTGACCGAACACCGTGTCGCCGGCCACGCCACGCACCGTGTGCCATGCCGTACCACTTATCGTCGGCTTGATCACCACCTCACGAGAAGGCATGGCTGCCAGGGTATCGGGCAACTGCGATGCCGGCACGATCTGCGTGGGAATGATCGGAACGCCGTGTGTCGCCAACTCGATAAGGTAACGCTTGTCGCTATTCCAGAGCAGCAGCTCCTTGTTGTTGATCGTTGGCACGGGTAGCTGGCCAAGCCATTGTTTAAAGCGGGCGTAATGCTTGAAGTAGTCCCAGATCGAACGGATCAGCACGGCGTCGAAGGTCGCCCAATCCACGGCAGGGTCATTCCAGATACAAGCAGTCACCTCGACGCCGAAGCCTCTCAGCGACGCGACGAGGTTTTTATCGTCGGGGTGGATGCCAGGCTCGGCCACGGAAGTGGCGACGGCCAGGCGGTGCGTATACGAATCCGACATGACACCGTCATCCCATAGCGAAGGTTAGGCCAGCTCGAGTTCGTCGAGAATGGCGCCCAGGCGCTGCGTCGCGTCCGGTTGCAGCGGCTTGACCGGCAAGGGCAGACACCTGGCGGCCAGTCCGCGAAGTTCAGCGGCCTTAGCGACGACGCGTAGGCCACCGTATTGAAGGAACAGCTTCCACAGAGGCGCGAGCCGTTCGGACAGCCGCTCAGCCTCCTGCGCGTTCCCCGCTTGGGCGGCCCGCGTGATCGCCAGGGCGAGCTGCGGGAAAAGGCCACCAATCACCGAATACCAGGCTTCGCATCCCGCGTTCAGGCCGGTGGCGGCGAAGGCATCGCCGCTGACGCCGATCGTTACGTGCGCGGGAATCAAAGCGCGCAACCGCTCAACGCGCGAGCGAGCCGCGGCGGGATCGGCCGGTACGCCCGGAATCTTGATCGACGCAACGTTCGGAAGCTGCGCGATTCGGCCATGCAATTCATCGGTGAATTCGAAGTGCGTCGTAGTCGGGTTGTCGTACACGCATAACGGCACGGACAGCGAGCTGGTCACGGCTTCAAAAAGCCCGAAGACCTCATCTTCCGTGAGCTTCTGATAGGACATAGGGGCCAGCAGTACGCCGCGCACACCGACCTTCTGCGCAACCTGTGCCAGTTCCAGGACATCGCGCGTACGTAGGGCGCCTATGCCGACCATCACAGGAATCTCGCCCGCGTGCTGCACGGCAAGCTGCGCAACACGCAGGCGCTCCTGTCGCGTGAGATAGGCATAGCTACCCGTCGAACCCAAGGCTCCGATGGAATCGACCCCCGCGCCGGCGAGCCGCTCAATCAGTCGGACGAAGGTGGCCTCGTCGATGCCCGCCTCATTCAAGGGAGTCAGTGGAAATGCACTCAAACCGGAAAACATGGGTCATTCCTCCAAAATGGCCCCTTCGATTGTAGAAGACTTCAGTACTGGTACTGCAAGGTGACGCCGATCGTACGCGGCTGGTTGAGGGCGACGCGACGGGTCGTCGGCAGATCGGCTGAAATAGCGACCGGCAGGTCGGTCTCGCCATGCTTGTCGAACAGGTTGGTGGCGTACAGCGAGATATCGAAGCCGTTACGACCTTCCACGCCCATGCGGATGTTGGTGGTGGCGAAACCACCCCGGCGATAGAACGGGCTGTCCCTGTCGTACAGGAAGTTCGAATTCCCGACGTAGCTGAGGTCGGCGCGCATGAAACCGTCGTACTGCACGTTGACACGATGGCGGTACTCGGCCGCGAGCGAGCCGCTGAAACGCGGCACGTTCACCAGGCGGTCGCCGTCCTTCGCATCCGTACCGGGCACATCGTTCTTCAGGTGTGCGTCGTTGTAGCTGAAGCCGGCGCTCAATGTCACCGCGTTGATCGGCAGGAACTTCATTTCCAGTTCCGCGCCCTGGCTGACGGCCTTACCGAAGTTGGCGGTGATGTTGTAGCCGCAGCCCAGGACGATCTGCTGTTGAACGTGGTTCCAGTCGATGTGGTAGACCGACGCGTCGACGAGCAACCGATGCTCCAGCCAGGCGCTCTTGAAGCCCAGCTCATAGTTCCACAGCGTATCCGGGTTGTACTTGTTCAACTGCGACTGGCTGAGACCCAGGCCGGCCACTTCCGTGCCGCACAGGGCCGCGGGCGCGGGGTTGTTTGGACCACCCGGCCGATAGCCCTGGGAGGCCGTGGCATAGACCATGTTTTCGGGACTGATCTGGTACTGCAGCGTGAACTTCGGTGTACTGCCGTAGTCCTTCGAGCTGCTCTGCACGGCACTGGGGCCACCGTTGAGCAGGCCGTCGCCGGTCTGCGAGAAGCCCTGCTTGACCTCGAATGCACGGATGCCCGCGCTGGCTTTCAGTTTATCGGTGATGTTCCAGGACAACTCGCCGAACACGGCGTATTCGTGGAGCGTGGCATTGCGCGCACCGGCGTAGATCGTCGAGTACGCCGGGAAGGGCGTGTTGAACGTCTGGTTGAATCCGTCGGGATAAGGGATCGACGAGACGAGCGGGGCGCGGACGTCATGATAGAACGCCCCGAGGATGGCCTGCACGGGACCGTCGAACTTGCTGGTCGCCCGCACTTCTTCGGTAAATTCCTTGTTCTTGTAGCTGCCGTACATCGTGGTCGGATAGACACTCGGCAAGCCGAAGAAGTAATTGATGACCTTTGAGCTGTCGTCGCGAATATTGACATCGCGCGTGAAATACGACGATGACGACATCAACTCGAACGCGTCGAACTGCTTGTGGATGGCGATATTGGATATCGTCGACTTCTGCACATTGGCTTCGTTGACGTCGCGCACCTGGTACGGATCGCTAAGCGTCGCGGGGATCTTGTCGTAGGTAAACGGCGATCCCAGCTTGGAATACTGGTAGATGAAGCTGGGCGTGATGGAAAGCGTGTCGTCCGGCTTGATCAGCATCGCGACGCGCGTGCCGTAGGTCTTGTACGTGTTGACGTTGTCCTTCTTCTTGCCGTCCGGATCCGCCTCGAGGTAATTGGTCGGCGAGATCGGGTAGCGATCGATATAGCCGTCGTCGTCGCGGTAGTACGCGGACACACGCAGCGCGACCGCGTCCTTGATCAGGGGAACGTTCAGCACGCCGTTGACGTTAGCGTTCGGACCGCCGTTGTGGGTGCCCGAGACATCGGTCTTGATGCGCGCCTCGACGGAGTCCAGGTCCGGCTGGACGGTCACGTACTTGACCGTACCGCCCATGGAGCTGGATCCGTAGATCGTACCCTGGGGTCCGCGCAGCACTTCGACGCGGTCGATGTCGAAGATCGAAGGGTCGATGACGCCTCGCGTCGACAGCAGGGCGGCATTGCTCGATGCCGCGATAGGCACGTCGTCGAGGTAATAGCCGACGGTGGCGGCGGAGCCTGCGCTCGACGAGATGCCACGAATGATCAGGTTATTCTCGCCGGGGCCTGACGAAGCGACGGTCAGCGACGGCGCGATGCGCGCCAGGTCGACGAGGCTGGTCACGCCCTGGCGCTCGAGCTGTTCGCCGGTCAGGGCGGTCATGCTGATCGGCACCTTCTGGATATCCTGCTCGCGTTTGGCGGCAGTGACCGTGATGCCTTCGAGGGTCTGCGGCGTGTCGGATGCCTGGGCTTTTTTCTTGTCGGCGGCGGTCGTGGAGGTGGTCGCGTCCTGCGCGCTGGCAGCACCTGAGGCCAGGGCCACGGATAACAAAGCTGTGTAGAGAAGTGTGCGCTTGAGATCTTGGTTCATGGGACTCCCCCGAAATAAACGTACATACCTTTCCCGCACGCTCTTCAATGAGAGCGTGTTCTTGAGTTCGTGTGCTTTGCCCCTGGACGTCGAAGCCATGGACTGACCCATGGGCGACGGCCCTTGCTCGGTTGATGCCGGAGGTCCCTGACCGGCTGCGCCCTGGTTACCCTGGCACCGGATGTCTAGCCGTCTGAACCGCGATTGCTGCGGTGCATCGTCCTTGATTCCGATCAGATCAAAAAGTTTTGATGGCGTCAAGCTTTTACGTTACGATCAGGTTGCAATCGCAATTAGCCGCCTAAAAGGGTCCCGACCGATGCCGTCCGCTTTGCTGGTCGCCACCGGCGGAAGAGCTACTTATCCGATGCTCCAGGGGTGCCATGAAAACGATGTCCGTTCTGTTCTGCGCGCTGAGCGCAGTGGCGACAACTGCCGCCGTGTCGGCTGAAGCGCCCGCCGTGCCGCCCTCCCAAGCCATCAAGCACGCGCTCGACGCCAGCGCCGCGGCGTGGTCGGCCGGTGACCTGAAGACCTTCATGGAATGCTACGAGCGAGCCCCGGGCACCCGCTACGTGAGCTCGAGCGGCACCATCGTGGGCTACGATGCGATCGAAGCGATGTATGCCTCGCGCTTCCAGAAGCCCGGCGCCAGCTTCGGCAAGCTCACCCTGGAGTTGATCGACGTCAAGCCGCTTGGTTCCCAGTACGCCTTCGTGGTCGGTCGCTACCACCTCAAGCCGGACGCCGGCGCCGAGGTGTCGGGAATCACGACGCTGCTGTTCCACAAGGTCGGCACGCGATGGCTTATCAGCAGCGACCACAGCTCGTAACGATGGCGGCCGCACAGGCGACGCCGGATAAAGCAGCGGGGCTCAGCATCGGCTCCGCGATTCGTGACCGACGACGCGGCCTGGGGCTCACCCTGCAAGGCCTCGCCAATAGCTCGGGCCTCTCCATACCGTTTCTCTCGCAGGTCGAGAGGAACCTTGCGCACCCGTCGCTGCTGTCACTGGAGGCCATCGCCCAGGCGCTGCATGTCGATGTCGACTACTTCGTCGCCGTTCCCACGCCGGGGCAGATCGTCTGCCGGGCCGACGAGCACGACCGGATCGACCTGGAATCGCCGGTGGTCTACGAGCGCCTGAGCGGTCGGCATGCCGAGCGAAAGATGGAAGCGCTCCGGCTGACCGTACCGCCCGGCCTGGTAGCGCCCACAATCCATCGGGAAGGGGAGGGCTTCTGGTACATCCTGAGCGGCGCACTCGAAATGACGGTTGGCCGGAAGAAATTCGTCCTGAACGCCGGCGACAGCGCGCACTTCGACCAGCGGCACCCGTACAGCATGCGCAATGCAGGGAAGTCCGTAGTACGCATGATCTGGGTGGGTACGCCGGCGATATTCAAGGACTGAGGGCATCGCGGAAGCAGACCATGGCGGGTAGCCGCAGTTTCATGTCAGCGTCTTCGTATCTCGCTAAGCATGTTGCAGAACAGTGCTCCCTGTTCGAGCGCGTCGTCGAGCGCGACGTGGTTGTGTGGCAGTTCGTCGAACCAGCGCCGGGGCATGGCATTCTTGGTGCTTCGCCGATAGTCCTTGCGTAGCAGCACCATGGCCATGGTCTTGATGTCGAGTGCGGAAAAGCTGAAAGGGCTGCGCCCGGCAAAGCGGATCAGGTACCAGTACACGAACATGAAATCGAACGCCGCCGGGTAGCCAACGAACACGGGCGATCCTGGCAGCGCCTCCAGCCATTCGGCGTATTCCGTCATGGCTGCCTGAGGGGAGCGAGGTTCATGACGCGTCGCCTGCCAGGCTTCGGGGTGGTTGTCCCACCATGCCAGCGTGTCGGGGTGGCCCTTCGCGTCGGGCAGCAATTCGAGGTTTGCCGTAAACGTACCCAGGAGCGTCTTGTCAGCGGTATAGGCGGCCGATGCGAAGCTGAGCATTGAATGCGGGCCGGGAATCGGGCCGTCGACTTCGACGTCGGTACTTACGTAGATTTCGGGACGGGAGGAATCGCTCATCAGCTAGTTGTAGCACGGGCCTGGAGGCTTTCACGGAGCCAGCGGGTAAGGGCAGCCGGACCGCGCTTGATCAGCGCCGTGTTCCAATCCTTGCAATGAGCTGGCGGCAACAGTCGGTGCGTCGTCGAGCGCCGCAAGTGCCGGATGTAGTGCGCCACCTCTCGTTCGCCGGGCGCATTGGCGTCGAAAGCCAACCACACGCTGCGCCCCGAGCAGGCCTCTGGGAGCCACGGCGCCCAACGTCCGACCGTGGCGACGCTGTCCCAGCCGCATACCGCCAGCGACAAGACATCGAAAATGCCCTCCACGAGAATCATTGGCTCGCTGCGCCAGCCTGCGCCCGAGGCGGCCACACCGCCACCGGAGCCGATAGTGAACATCTTGTCCTGCCCACGCCGGGTTTCGAGATAGCGGCCATGCAACGAGGTCAGCCGTGCCTCACGCTCGTACATGCCGATCAGGACGGCCGGCCGACCGTTCCAATCGGGGTCGAAACGCATCCCGGCGGCATCTGCGATGGCGAGCGTAATCCCGCGCCGCTCGACGTATGCCTGTCCTGGCGTGCCGGCGAGCGGCAACGCAGCGGCAAGACGCTCGTGCGGCGGCTCGCCGGAGCGGGGCATGGTCGGGGGATCGATGTGTATGTGCGGGAACATGCCTTGCGCTATCGCCTTGTTCCATGAGAGAAAGCCGAAAGGCCACCCCGGAGAGGGATAGACCATGTCGAAGACAGTCACTCGAGCATTCTTGCTCATTGCCGTTATGGCAATGCCCACGTTACTGTTGGCCCAACCGGCCCAGGGCAGCTACGCCAAAGTGAACGGGACCGAGATCTATTACGAAGTCCGTGGTGATGGTCCACCGCTCGTCATGTTGCACGGTGGGGTCAGCCCGGCCGAGATGTTCGGGACGCCGCTCACGGAAATGGCAAAAAACTTCAAGGTGATTGCCATTTCCGCCCGCGGGCACGGACTCAGCAAGGACACGGCCGCGCCTTGGTCAGTCGAGCAGGATGCCGACGATGTGGCGGCGGTGCTCAAGCATCTTAGAATCAACAAAGCGAGCGTCATGGGTTATTCGTTCGGCGGTGCCATTGCGTTGCAGTTCGCGATCAGGCATCCCGATATGCTCGACAAGCTAATTGCCGTCTCGATCGATTATTCGCGCAAAGGCGAGTATCCGGAGATCAAGGTCGCCTTCGAACAGATGACGGCCGCAGCCGGCACGATCGGAGCCAGCATCGCTAATTCTCCCCTGGGCCAGATGTATCCTGGCGTCGACTGGCCGAGGTTGATACGCAAAACGGGCGAACTCAACACGAAGGACTATGACTGGTCCGCGGGGATACGTGGCATCAAGGCCCGGACACTGCTCGTGTTTGCGGATGCGGACTCCATCCGCCCCGAACACATCGCGGAGTTCTACAAACTGCTCGGCGGCGGGCAGCGAGATGCAGGGCTGGATGGATCGTTGCGCTCACCCAACCAGTTGGCGGTCATTCCTGGCACGACGCACTACACCATCATGGCGTCGCCGACCGTGATGCAATATGCGACCGACTTTCTTAAGCACTAATCCGTAAGCTTACCGATCGGCCAGCCCATATCGTTGAACGGGGCGCTAGTCCTTGGGGGAGGGTGCGCCTTCCTGAAGAAAGGGATGCGCGCGAGCGAATGCATCGAGCACAGCGCAGTTCGCGACGATCTTGCGTAGGGTCGGCGTGCGGTTGAGGTCGATCTGCAGAGCCTGGGCACGGAACACGATGCTCACCAGGCAGATATCCGCCATGGTCGGAGTATCGCCGTGACAGAACTGCCCCGTTTGCGGATCGGCGACCAGGTGCCGCTCCAGACTTTCCAGGCTGGACGTCAGCCAATGCACCTGCCATGCGTCCCACCCGGCCTCGTCAAACCCGCCCTGCGACATCGACTGTGTCAACGGTGGGTAACCGTTTTCAACCAATGCCGGAATCACGCCCGCCGCGCTGATGGCGAGGTACGCGGGGGACGTCTGCTCACCTTTGTCCAGATCGACGAATCGCTCGTGCGCGACCCATCCCTTCATGTTCAGCGCAACTCGCACCCGATGCGTCGCCGCGGTACGCCAGAACGCGTAAAGTTCGAAGTCTGCGTGGGTAGACAAGGGAAGGTCCTGTTGTCGTTGAATTCCCGGGAGCATGAGGCCGGGTTGGTCCAGCGTCCAAGATCGATACGTTATCCTCTCCATAGGCTTTTCCTATAGTTTCGCCCGGAGAAACCATGATCACTGAGTCTGATATCGCCGAAATTCTCTCCCTGTCTCTTCGCCAGGCGGCTGCGGAGAATGCTCACGATATCGACGCCATGGGCGCTGTCCTCGCTCACGCCGCGTCTGGGCAACCTGACCCTGTGCGGTTTGTTGCGCGTGCGTACCGGTTCTTCGGGCGCGATGCCGTGCTCCAGCACTTCCGCGATGTCTTCGCGGGTGGCTGGCGGTTCGAGCCGGAGCAGGACGAAATCAGGGTGCTACCGATCAGCGTGGATGTCGCACATATCTTCGCGCCGACAAACATCACGACAGGCACGGCCGATGGCCACGACGCGACGTACCGCTTCCTCGTAAATGAGTTTGCGCTGCGCACGCCGGAGAGTTGGCGGATCTCGGCCATCATTCCGGTGCCGGCTCAGTGAATACCCCGCAGCAATGAACGACGAGCCATTCGCCAGAGAAACTCGGGGCGATCGGACCGCCACCCGCGACGACGACCTGACCCATCTCGCGGTGCATGGCGTTCCATCGCTACCCACGCCGGTGTCAAGCGGATACGCCAGCAACGAAAATGCCCGCATCTGGTACGCCAGCTTCGGGTCCGGCCCGCCGGTGGTCCTGTTGCACGGTGGCCTTGGGAATGCGGGTAACTGGGGCTATCAGGTTCCCGCGCTGATCGAGGCAGGTTACACGGCGATCGTGATCGACAGTCGCGGGCAGGGGCGATCGACCCGTGATGGAAGGCCTTATAGCTACGAACTGATGGCGTCCGACACCCGCGCCGTGATGGACGCGCTCGGCATTGACCGGGCGGCCTTCGTCGGCTGGAGTGACGGGGCGGACACGGCCCTCGTCCTGTCGCGTGAAACGCCGGGCCGCTCCGCCGGCGTGTTCTTCTTCGGCTGCAACGTCGACAGCACGGGTGCCAGACCCTTCAAGTCATCGGCGGTGATCGACCGCATCTACAGCCACCACGTCAACGAGTACGCGGTCCTTTCACCGGTGGTGGGTGGCTTCGAGGCCATGCGTGTCGATCTGGGGGTAATGCAGGCTGGACAGCCCAACTACGGCCCTGACCAGCTGAGGGACGTTTCGGTTCCTGTGTGGAGTGTCCTTGGCGAGCACGACGAGTTCATTGAGCGTGCGCACGCGGAGTACATCGCCCGCAGCATTCCGGGCGCTCGGTTCGTTCTTTTGCCTGACGTCAGCCATTTTGCCCCGTTGCAGCGACCCGAAGCCTTCAATGGCGTGATGTTGGCGTTCCTGGGGCAGGTCGTACCGGTCGCGGGGTCAGGGCAAATGGATCGGTAGACTGATTTTGCGGTGAATGCGGATCATCGTGTGCCCGCCGCGATCCGGATCTGCTTGCCGACTCGAGGCGCCTCAGCGCAAGAAGAAGACCGATCCGATAACTGCTCCCGATATTGCCGTTGATGATGACCGTGGCCGCCGGTGGCTTCTGCAGACCGGCGCAGCACTCAAGCCCATCACCAAATTCGTCGTGGACGTCGATATAAGGCGCACGCAGATCGTCAATGGCCTGGCTCAAGCCCGACTCGGGATGCGCACGCATTTCGGAGGTCAGACTGCCCGGATCGAGGAGCACGAATTCGGTCGCCACGGGCGTGACAGAACCCACCACCGCGATGAAATCGCGCAAGGCACCGCATGCCCGCATTTCCAGTGTGCGCCCAGCCTGACAGGCTTGCTGCTTGAGGTGGAGAAGCAGGTCGGCTGTGATGGAATGACCGCTGCCGTGCGGCCCATGAACAATGACAATACTCACGACATCGT
>NZ_JBFUJE010000062.1:0-14003 GCF_056401535.1 Luteibacter sp. P4_E6
GGTCTGGGGCACCTGCCGCTGCGACGCGTGGTTGGAGCGGATACCTTTACGCCGCTCGCGGGTGCCGCCTTCCTGGTCCTGCCCGGCGACGACGATATCGTCGCCGCCGCCGCGGAACTGGCGCCTATCGCAACTTGACCTCGTTACGGCGGACCAGGGCGGGCCCCGAAGGCCCCGAGCAGACCACCTGGTTACGTCCGCTCAACTTGGCCGCGTACATCGCCGTGTCCGCCCGTTCGGTCAGCGACTGCACCGTGTCCGCCGGCGAGCGCATCGCCACGCCGATCGATACTGTCAGCAGGTCGTCGGCCTGTGCCTGTCCCGTATGGACGTCCAGACGATGCACGCGCCGGCACAGGCGCGTGGCGATCTGAACTGCATTCTCCTTTTCCACGCCCTGAAGCAAGGCGACGAATTCCTCGCCACCGAAGCGCCCGAGGAGGTCGGTGGGCCGTAGCTCGTCGCGCAGTGCGGCGGCCACCGCGACAAGCGCGCGGTCGCCTGTCGCGTGTCCATAGCAGTCATTGAGCGACTTGAAGTGGTCGAGGTCGAGGAAGAGCAGGGCGATGGGACGCGACATGCCCTGCTCGAGCACCTGCAAGGCCGCATCGGTCCACGCGCGACGGTTGAGCACGCCGGTGAGAGGGTCACTATCGGCGAGCTGGCGCGCCCGGTCGCGATCGTGCCGAATGGTGAGCGCCCGGTCGGACAAGCCGATGGAGAGAACCACGGCTTCGAACGCACCGACCGCGATGGCCGCGTCCGGCAACCAGGGCGCGCCGGCGAGCATGCCCTGTTGTTGGGCGCCGCATAGCGCGGTGAGGATCAGGAGTGGGGTCCAGCCGATCAGGAAGAACCAGGCATGGCGTGATCCGCGCAGCGCGGCGGTGGCGCCGGTGACCAGCAACACCAGCGYGCCCAGCAACAGTAGCGGCTGCAGCAGGAGTTGGGAGGTGTCGACCAAGACGCCGATGCCCGTGGCACGTAGCACCGTCAATACCGGCATGCCGATGGCAAAGGCGAGCACGGGAATGCGCATCAAGGGCACGTAGTCGTCGACCTTGGCGAAGCGCAGCATGAACAGCGCGGCGAAGGAGACCGAGAGGGCCGTTGCCGCTGCGCCCAGGGTATCGGCGAGCCCGGCCAGCGACTGGATCTCCAGGGGATGGAACACATACCCGGACTTCAGGCCCTGGATCAGCGCATAGCAGAGCAGGTAGGCCACGTACCAGCCGAAGGTCATGTCGCGAAGGATGAGCGCGAAACACAGTGCCATCAGCGCCATGGTCATCATGACGGCGAAGCAGGCCGTGGCGAAGACCACCCAGCCACCGTCCTCACGCAGGTAGTCGCGCCAGGGCTCGACGGTCATGGTCACTGCGCCCGGTGGCATCGTCGTCGGTTCGAACCGGAGCAGCAGGGGACGCGATGCGGGAGTCGAAGCGGGTATCTCGAAGATCAGCCGCCCGTGGCCATGCAAAGCCGGGCCGAAGTCCTCGAGCGAGGTGCCGGCGACCCGGCCGTGTTCGTCGTACAGCGTGACCGTGCCCAGGCCGGGCGTGCGGATACTCAGCACGCGGTTGCCGCTGGTCCAGGGAGGCAGCGTGCGCAGGATGACCCAGGTGCCGGAGGGCGAGTTCGGGAAGACCTGCATGCGCGACGGATCGAAGGCGGCCAGTGGGCGATTCTCCGCTTCGCGGAGTACCTCGGCGGGAACATCGTCCGGCCGGGCCTCACGCCAGTTGCCGGCGAGGGTGTCGGCGGAGGCCGTACCGGCCAGCAGCAGGCAAAAGAACAGGCTCGCCTTGAGAAGGCGATGTACGAGCGCGCGCTGTCTCCTGGCCGAAAAACCCATGCCGAGTCCCAAGAAAACGTGCAGCACATCGTTGCGGACGCGCGGCATGGATCCGGATGCGTTTCGATGGAAACCCCGTCTCCCCCTTTCCCGCCGCACGTTCGCCACGCCGCGGGTGCGCGAAGTGTGTCGCCTGGGCCGTTTGGGTAAGGTGAAGACGCCGGCGGGTCAGGCCGGCGTGGGCGCCACCACACCGCCGAATCGCTCGAGCAACTGCATCTGGGCGTCCCGGACCGGCTGGCCGGCGCCTGGCTGCGTCAGGACGTAGGTGCCGTCGGGCTGTTGGAGCCAGGCCGAGTGGTTGTCGGTGAGGTAGGCGTCCAGCTCCCGCCGGACGCGCTGCTTCAGCTTCTTGCCTTCGATGGGGAAGCAGGTTTCCACGCGGCGCTCGAGATTGCGCTCCATCAGGTCGGCGCTGGCCAGGAAGAGGTCCGGCTCGCCGTCGTTGTGGAACCAGTAGACGCGGCTGTGCTCCAGGAATCGACCGACCACGGAGCGAACGCGGATGTTCTGCGACACGCCCGGAATGCCCGAGCGCAGGCAGCACATGCCCCGTACGATCAGCTCTACCTTCACCCCGGCCTGGCTGGCCCGGTACAGGGCACGGATCACCTTGGCGTCGGTGATCGCGTTGATCTTGCAGACGATCTCGGCCTTCTTTCCCGCGGCCGCATTCGCCGCTTCCCGGGCGATGAGGTCGAGCAGGCCCTTTTTCAGGGTGAACGGTGCATACAGCATGCGCTTCATCTTCAGCGCCTTGCCCATGCCGGTCAGTAATCGAAACAGACGGTGTACGTCGTCACACAGTGCTTCGTCGGAAGTGAGCAGGCTGTAGTCGGTGTAGAGGCGCGCGTTACCGGAGTGATAGTTGCCCGTACCCAGATGGGCGTAGCTGACCAGCTTGCCGTTCTCACGACGCTGCACGAGCATCAGCTTTGCATGCGTCTTCACGCCGACCACGCCGTAGGTGATCACGGCGCCGGCTTGCTGAAGGCGTGACGCGAGGCTGAGGTTGGACTCCTCGTCGAAGCGCGCACGCAGCTCGACCACGGCGGTGACTTCCTTGCCGGAACGCGCGGCTTCGACCAAGGCATCGACGATTTCCGAGTTCGCGCCGCTGCGATAGAGGGTCTGCTTGATCGTCAGGACCTGGGGATCCTTCGCCGCCTGGCGCAGGAAGTCGACCACGGGCGAGAACGATTCGAACGGGTGGTAGAGCAGGACGTCCTGCTTGCCGATGACCGTGAACATGTCCTCGGCTTCGGCCAGCACCTTGGGCAGGGCAGGCACGAAGGTCGGGAACTGYAGGCGCGCGTACTGCGGCTGCAGGGTCATCTCGAACAGGCGCGCCAGGTTCACCGGGCCGTTCACTTCATAGAGTGCCGCCGGTTCCAGCGCGTACTGCTTCATCAGGTAGTCGACGAGCGGCTTGGGGCAGTTGTCCGCGACTTCCAGTCGAACAGCGTCGCCATACCGGCGCGAGAACAGCTCGCCGCGCAGGGTGCGCGCCAGGTCCTCGACGTCTTCGGGATCGATGGTCAGGTCGGCGTTCCGGGTCAGCCGGAACTGGTATGAACCGAGCACGCGCATGCCGGGGAACAGGTCGTCCGCATGTGCATGGATGATCGATGAGAGAAGGACATAGTTATCGCCGCCTTCGCAGATGTCGTCCGGCATGCGGATGAGGCGCGGCAGGATACGCGGCGCCGGGACGATCGCAAGGCCGGAATCACGACCGAAGGCATCGGTGCCTTCGAGTTTCACGATGAAGTTCAGGCTCTTGTTGACCAGGCGCGGGAACGGGTGCGTCGGGTCGAGGCCGATCGGGGTGATCAACGGCGCCACTTCGTGACGGAAATAGCGGCGGATCCACAGCTTCTGCTTGTGCGACCACTGGTTGCGTCGGACGATCCGGATGCCTTCGTCGGCCAGGGCGGGAAGGATCTTTTCGTTGAGGATGGCGTATTGCCGTTCGATCTGCCGGTGGGCGATCTCGGCGATTTCGGCAAGCGCACGGCGCGGCGGAATGCCATCGGCGCCGATCATTTCATGGTCGAAGGCGATCTGCTGCTTCAGGCCGGCAACGCGGATCTCGAAGAACTCGTCCATGTTGGACGAGAAAATCAGCAGGAACTTGAGTCGTTCGATCAGCGGCTTGGATTCGTCCAGTGCCTGGTCGAGCACCCGGATGTTGAACTGCAACTGCGACAACTCGCGGTGGATGTAGAGGCTGCTGTCGTTGAGATCGATGGCAGGCAGCTCCGGCGGCGGCGCGTGGGGCGGCTTCGCGGCGGGCGCTTTGGGCAGGGCAGTCGACTCGTTGGGGGGCGTCATCGTATCCAGGGTGTCGTCCTCATCGCGGATCGCGACGCCTCATGGTACGCCGCCGGGTGAGCATATGACCGCGGTTTGACACGACCGTGACATCGCCGCCCGACCGCCCGAGCAGGCGTTCAGACCACCAGCGGTTCGGGCTCGAGGGTCACGCCGAACTTCGCCTCGACACCAGCAATCACTTTCTGCGCGAAGGCCCACAGCTCCGGGCCGGTGGCCTTGCCGTGGTTGACCAGGACCAGCGCATGGCGATTCGAAATACCGGCATCGCCCTCGCGTTCGCCCTTGAAACCCGCTGCCTCGATGAGCCAGCCGGCGGAGATCTTGGCGGTGCCGCCGTCATGCGGCCACACGGGCAGTCCCGGATGGGCGAGCGCAAGCGCATCGGCTTTGTTCGTGCCGATGATGGGATTCTTGAAGAAACTACCGGCGTTACCGATCACGGCCGGGTCGGGCAGCTTACGCGAGCGAAGGCGTACGACGGCCTCGGCAACATGGTAAGGCGTAGCGCGTTCCACGCCCATCTTCGCTACTTCGTCGCGGATGCCGACATAGTCGAGCGACAGGGGACGCTCGCGCGGCAAGGCGAAGGTCACGGCCACGACGATCCAGCGACCGGCCTGCTGCTTGAACGTGGAATCGCGGTAAGAGAAGGCGCATGCCGCCTTGTCCAGCACCACGAATTCGCCCTTGTGCGTATCCCAGGCCTCCACGGTGTCGATGAATTCAGCCACCTCGACACCGTATGCGCCTATGTTCTGGATGGGCGAAGCGCCTACCGTACCCGGGATGAGGATCAGGTTCTCGAGCCCGGCGTAGCCCTGGCCAAGCGACCAGCGCACGAAGTCGTCCCAGCGCTCGCCGGCGGCGACACGGATCAGCACGCGATCGTCGCGCTGAAAGGTCTCGACGCCGCTCGTCGCCATGGCCAGCACGGTGCCGTCGAAGTCGCCTCCGATGAGCATGTTGCTGCCTTCGCCAAGCACCAGGACCTTGCCGCCCCGTATGGCGGGATAGGCGAGGATTTCCGGAAGCTTCGTCGGGTCGCGTACTTCGGCCAACAGCTTCGCCCGCGCATTCACGCGCAAGGTGTTGCGGCCGCCGAGGGGCGCATCGCTGGTCAGCGTGAAGCCGCCCATGTCGATCGGCGCGTTGTTGATCATGCGATCACTCCGCGGCGACGAATTTCGGTGACGGCCTCGGCAATCAGCTTCGGACCGCGGTAGACCAGCCCCGAATAGACCTGCACCAGCGAGGCGCCGGCCTCGATCTTTTCCGCCGCCGTGTCGCCATCGAGAATGCCGCCGACACCGACGATCGGCAGTTTGCCGCCGAGCCGCGTCGCCATGCCGCGTAGCACGGTTGTCGACTTCTCGAACAAGGGCCGGCCCGAAAGCCCTCCGGTTTCGTGTGCGTTCGGATCACCTGCCACCGTGTCGCGGTCGATCGTCGTGTTGGTGCAGATCACGCCGTCGATGCCGGAGGCGAGCAGTACGTCGGCGATGGCGTCGAGCTCGGTCTCCGTGAGGTCGGGCGCGATTTTCAGCAGCATCGGCTTGCGCTTGCCATGCTGGCTGGCCAGGCGTTCCTGTGCATCGCGCAGTGTGCCGATGAATCGGCGCAGGGTCTCTTCTTCCTGCAGGTCACGCAGGCCCTGCGTGTTCGGCGAGGAGATGTTCACCGTGATGTACGTGGCCAACGGATACGCGCGTTCGAGGCAGAACAGGTAGTCGTCGATGGCACGCTCGTTGGGCGTGTCCTTGTTCTTGCCGATGTTGATGCCGAGCACGCCGCGAAATGTAGCCTTTTCCACGTTCCGTACGAGGGCATCGATGCCACCGTTGTTGAAGCCGAGGCGATTGATGACCGCCTCGTGGTTTGGCAGGCGGAACATGCGCGGTTTGTCGTTRCCCGGCTGCGGCCGCGGCGTCACCGTACCGATTTCGACGAAGCCGAACCCGAGCGCGGCGAGGCCGTCGAGGTGTTCGCCATTCTTGTCGAGCCCTGCGGCGAGGCCGACCGGATTCGGGAAATCGATACCGAGCACGCGCACCGGCAAGGGCGCCGGTGGCGTCGCGATAAACCGGGACAAGCCGCTCCGCTGGGCCACGTCGGACGCGTACAGCGTAAGGCCATGCGCGGTCTCGGYGTCAAGGGCGAACAGGAGGGGGCGGAGCAACTCGTACATGGCGTGATCGTCAGGGCGTGGGGTGGCCCGCGAACACGCGGGTGTCGTAATCGTAAGCAACCGTGCCTTCGTCCTGTGTCGCGTTGAACAGCGAGCGCAGTGCGAACAGCAGCGGTTCGTGATTGGGGTGGCCGGCCTTGGGCATATAGGAGGACGACATGGTCCGGCCGAGCAGGCCATCGTAGTCGAGCTTCTGTTCGTGCGGGAACGATGCCATGCCGCGATAGCCATGACCGTACCAGCGTGCCATCGCCTCGTCGTCCGCGTAGCGCTCGGCGACGCTGACGTAGTCGATGCCGTATTCGTGGAGCAGTCGCTCGTAGCCTTCGAGGAATGGCGTGCCCTTCAGGCGACGTGTGTTCCAGAACACCACGGCGAGGCCACGCGGGCTGAGCACGCGGGCGAATTCGCGTTTCACCTTGTCCAGGTCGAACCAGTGAAACGCCTGGGCGACCGTGACAAGGTCCACGCTGCCATCGTCGAGGCCGGTGGCTTCGGCTGTGCCGTCCACGGCGTGAAAACGGCCTTCGCCGCCCAGCCACTGCACCGCTGCCGCGCGCATGGCGGCGTTGGGTTCGACAGCGGTCACGCGGTGACCGCTGTCGAGGAACAGCTTGCTGGAAATGCCTGTCCCGGCACCGATGTCGGCAACGGTCCAGCCTGGGGTCACCCCCAAACCGTGTAACCAGCCGATCAGCGCTTGCGGGTAATCCGGCCGGTAGCGGACATAGTCCTCGACGCGGTCGGAGAAACGATCCGTGGAGCGCAAATCGGTCATGGCTTCACCCGTTCGTCAGAAATCGAACTTGATGCCCTGGGCCAGCGGCAGCGCGTCCGAATAGTTGATGGTGTTGGTCTGGCGACGCATGTACACCTTCCAGGCATCCGAGCCCGACTCGCGACCGCCGCCGGTTTCCTTCTCRCCACCGAACGCGCCGCCAATTTCCGCGCCCGAGGTGCCGATGTTCACGTTGGCGATGCCGCAATCCGAACCGGCTGCCGACAGATACTGCTCGGCGGCCTTGAGATCCTGCGTGAAGATGGCCGAGGACAAACCCTGCGGCACGGCGTTCTGCTGGGTGATGGCGTCGTCCAGCGTGTCGAACGGCATCACGTAGAGGATCGGGGCGAAGGTTTCGGTCTGGACCACGGTGTCGGTGTTCTTCAGGCCGGTGACGATCGTCGGCAGCACGAAGTTGCCCTTGCGGTCAGTCAACGCCTTGCCGCCCGTGCGCACGGTGCCGCCGGCGGCCTTGGCCTGCTCGATGGCTGCCAGGAAAGCCGTCACGGCTTCCGGGCTGTTCAACGGGCCCATCAGCGTCGTCGACAGGGTGGGATCGCCGATCTTCTGTTCCACCTGGCCATAGGCCTTGACCAACGTATCGACCACGGCGTCATGGATGGAGGAGTGCACGAGCACGCGGCGCGTGCTGGTGCAGCGCTGGCCGGCCGTACCGACGGCGCCGAAGACGATCGCCGGGATGGCCAGCTTCAGGTCGGCCGACTTGTCCAGGATGATGGCGTTGTTGCCGCCCAGCTCAAGCAGGCTGCGACCCATGCGGCGCGAGACGCGCTCGCCGACCATGCGGCCGACCTTGGTCGAGCCGGTGAAGCTGATCAGCGGGATGCGCTTGTCGTCCACGAAGGTCTGGGCCAGCTCGGTGCCGGCATCGTTGAAGAGGAAGAAGAGATCCGGGAAACCGGCATCCTTCAGGGCTTCGTTGCAGATCTTCATGGTGGCGATGGCCGAGAGCGGCGTCTTCGGCGACGGCTTCCACAGGCAGATATCACCGCAGATGGTCGCCAGGAAGGCGTTCCAGGCCCACACGGCCACCGGGAAGTTGAATGCGCTGACGATGCCGACCAGACCGACCGGGTGCCACTGCTCGTACATGCGGTGGCCCGGGCGCTCCGAGTGCATGGTGTAGCCGTAGAGCATGCGGCTTTGGCCCACGGCGAAATCGGCGATGTCGATCATCTCCTGCACTTCGCCGTCGCCTTCCGGCTTGATCTTGCCCATTTCCAGGGCGACCAGTGAACCGAGGGCGTCCTTGTGCTTGCGCAGGGCCTCACCGCACAGGCGGACGGCTTCGCCGCGGCGCGGCGCGGGCGTGGTGCGCCACACCGCATAGGCTTCCTGCGCGCGCTGCACGATCGTCTCGTAATCGGCCGCGCTGGTGGCCTGCACCGTCGCGATCACCTCGCCCRTGGCCGGATTGACCGGGGACAGGGTGCCGGCGCCCGTGGTGGAAGCCCATTCGCCGCGGCCGAGGTACGTACCGGATTCGGTGGTGCTCAGGCCGAGCGCTGCGAGGATCTTGGCGGACATGAAGGTCTCCATGGAAGACGGGTAAAACCGGGATTCTAGCAAACGCACCCTTCACACCCCGTTGTGCGACGCGGGACGGATGTCTGCGAGGCGTCTTTTTCGGGGGAAGTTACGAAGACCGTGCGGTCACCGTCGCAAGTCCATGCTGGATTTGTGTTTCTTTCCAAGGCTGCCCGTGCCCATGTCCCGGATCTATGAGATTCCCTATCAACCCGATGACGGCCCCTCCTGGCCCCTGAGGGTGGAGGGTGAGGTGGTATCCCGGTTTGACAGCCGTTTCGAGGCCCTGCGCTCGGCCGTGAACCGGGCCGCCGCCGAAGGCGGCGATGTCAGTATCGGTATCGAAGGTGCCGACGGTGTCTGGCGGCCGTTCGGCAGCGACGCCAAACGCCCCGCGCGGGTGCCGCCGATGCCGGGGCGGCGATTGAGTGTTGTCCGCTAGCCTGCCGAGCGTCGGACTTCACCACGATTTATGATGCGTCGGCCTCCCCAACCGGCCCTATCGATGCTCCCTGACATCACCGAGACCCGAGGCGCCTGCCACTGCGGCGCCGTTCGCTTCACCGTGAAGCTGTCCGATGGCCTGCGCACTGCGCGGCGCTGCAACTGCTCGTATTGCCGCATGCGTGGGGCTGTCGCCGTTTCGGCAGAACTCGACGGCATCACGATCGAGCAGGGTGAAGACGCGCTGACCACCTACCAGTTCAACACAGGCACGGCGAAGCACTATTTCTGCTCGGTGTGTGGCATTTACACGTTTCACCAGCGGCGCTCGAACAACGCGCAGTACGGCGTGAATGTCGCCTGCCTCGAGGGGCTCAGCCCGTTCGACTTCGACGAAGTGCCCGTGCTGGACGGTACGAATCATCCGGCGGATACCGGGCGCAAGACTGGGGAACCGGTGGGCGTTTTGCGTTATGTGCCGTTGGACTCCTGATCGTCGCCTGCGTCGCGCGCTGGCCTGGCTCGCGCCAGCAAAGCCTGGACCAGGGTCGGCGGAACGGCACCCTCGGGAAGCGATTTCAGGTAGTCACATTCGATGTGCTGCATCGGCAAGCCGGCGCGGGGAGGTGTGGCCAGAAGACGCTTCATCGCATGGCTCATGACATCGAACCGGCATGCACGTCGTGCAATTCGGCACAGATGATTCAACGCGTAGATAGTCAGTTCTCCGTCTGACTCGGTCAGCAGCACGGCACGTTGCGCCAGTTTCACCGCAGTCTCGGGCGCCGCGACGTCGTAAGTGAAGAAGTTGCTCGCGTGCAACAGCGTCACGACCGAGTTTGGAAACAGCTCGAGCGACTGGTCGACCGTGGCACGGGCTTCGTCTTTCCTGTCGAGCAGGCTTTGCATCGAGGCGAATTCGCTCATGAGGTGGCCCCTGTCTCCCGGCGAGAGATCGCCGGAGAGATACCCGGTATACAGGGAGACCAGACGGCGATAGGCCTCATCGGGATCCTCCCTGCGCAGCGCAAGCACCTCGCGGGTCTGCTTCCAGACATCCATGACATCGATGTTCACGTCCCGACTCCTGTTCCCCGTCCCACGCGGAATCGTAAGCCTCGCACTCGGCGGTGTCTGTAGGAATGGCCTTACAGCGCGGCGGGCAGACGCGTCTCGCTTCCGTTCGCTATCCCCCCTCGGGTATCCTGACGAATGTTGGCCCCGTAGCTCAGCTGGATAGAGCGTCCCCCTCCTAAGGGRAAGGTCGCCCGTTCGAATCGGGCCGGGGTCACCACTCCAGGTTTTTTGTGCAAGGCGGTCGCCAGCGGCTCGGGGTACCCTCCAAGGGTCATCCACCCGACGGAGCCCCGCCCATGACCCGCACTTTCGACGCTATCATCGTGGGGGCCGGACAGGCCGGCCCGGCGCTCGCCGGGCGATTGACCGGCCTGGGGAAGACGGTCGCCATTATCGAGCGGCATCTGGTGGGCGGCACCTGCGTCAATACCGGCTGCAAACCCACCAAGACCCTTGTGGCCAGCGCGTGCGCCGCCCGCTTCGCGCAGCGCGGGGCCGAGTACGGTATTGGCGTTGGCCCCATCAGCATCGACATGCCGGTCGTCGCGGCGCGGGCCCAGAAGGTCATCCTGGATTCGCGCAAGGGCAACGAGGACTGGCTGGCGTCGATGCCGGGGCTCACGCTCATTCGCGGGCACGCGCGGTTTACCGGACCGCGCCAGATCGAGGTGAATGGGGAGGCGCTCGAAGCGCCCCAGGTGTTCCTCAATGTGGGCGGCCGCGCCAACATCCCGGACTTTCCGGGCGTCGACGAGGTCGACTATCTGACCAATAGCACGATCATTCCGCTGCAGACCGTGCCCGAGCATCTCGTGGTGGTGGGAGGTAGCTACATCGGTCTCGAATTCGCGCAGATGTTCCGGCGCTTCGGTGCCGAGGTGACCGTGGTGGAGAAGAACGCCAGGCTGGTCAGCCACGAAGACGAAGACGTCTCCGCCGAGATTCGTGCATTTCTGGAAGCGGAGGGTATCGCCGTGCGAACGGATGCCTGCTGCATCACCTTGGGCAAGCACGAGCGCGGCGTGAAGGTCGGCGTGGATTGCAACGAGGGCGCGCCCGAAGTCGTCGGAACGCATGTGTTGCTCGCGGTCGGTCGTCGCCCGAATACGGATGACCTCGGCCTGGACAAGGCGGGGGTCGAGATGGACGAGAGGGGTTACATCAAGGTCGACGATCATCTCAAGACTACCGCCGAAGGCGTCTGGGCGATGGGCGATTGCAATGGCAAGGGTGCGTTCACGCACACGGCCTGGAATGACTACGAAATCGTGGCCGCGAACCTGCTCGACGGCGAGGAACGCAAGGTCAGCGATCRCATTCTTGGTTACGCGCTTTATGTGGATCCGCCGCTGGGTCGCGTCGGTATGACTGAAGCACAGGCCCGTAAGTCGGGTCGCTCCCTGCTGGTATCGAAGCGTCCGATGACGCGGGTCGGGCGTGCCGTCGAGAAGGCCGAGACCTGGGGCTTCATGAAGATAGTGGCCGATGCGCAGACGAAGAAGATTCTCGGCGCGGCTATCCTGGGCACGGGTGGTGACGAAGCGATCCACGGCATTCTCGACATGATGAATGCGGACGCCTCGATCGATACATTGAAGTGGGCGGTACCGATTCATCCCACCGTATCGGAGCTGATTCCGACTCTCGTCGGCGATCTCGCGCCCGCCAACTGACAGCTCTTTGTAGGAGCCGCTTCAGCGGCGATGGGTGCTCGCGACAATCTGGCCCGCTGCGCGGGATCGCCGATGAATCGGCTCCTACAACAGCGCGTTTCGCAGCGGGCTAGGCCAGGTCGGCGCCGGGGATCGGCTTGTGGAAGTCCTCGGCAACGAGATTCTGCGTCAGGCGGAACACGCCTTCGGCGACGCGGCGGGAAAGAACCACATCGACGATCGTCGTTTCGTGCGGCCCGAGTGCGTCGAGCAGATCGTCGGCGTGTGCGGTGTTGGCCACCACGTGGCGGATCAGGCCCGTCACGTCGATCGGCTCGATGCGCACGCCATAGGGACGGTGCGGCTGCAGCGGATCACGCAGCGTTTTTTGCGGATCGCGCGGATCCAGGATCGCCGCTTCACCGGCGAGCACCGCACGATTAAGGAACATCGCCACCGTCGCATGGCTACGCGAATTGGCCTGCCGGTCCAGCATGAAACCTTGCGGCAGGTGGTCGGTCGATGCGTCGGGACCGGCGGTCAGCTGGAACTGCGCCGTGACCAACGGTTCGCCGCGATCGTCCACGAGGCGAAAGATCATCAGGCTGCGCGGATCGTGGATGTGTACGCGCGGCGAGAACAGGGCAGGCTCGAATTCCACGCGGTTAGCATCGCGCTGAGCGTTCTCGCTGGCGAATGCCTGGCAAAGCGCCGTGTAGGCCGCTGCTGAATCCACGGCAAGACACCGCAGGACGGCGTCGATGGTAAGCGGCGAGGGAGGCTCTGAGCCCATGATGCCCTGCGTGCTCCCCGAGTGCGAAAGCCCCGCGAGCAATTTGAAGGCTGTGCGCGGCGCGCGTGTCAGCGTCATCGACAGCGTGGCCGACGCCCCCGGTTGTGCGAGCACGCAATGCGTGGCATTGAGATTGGCGGCGGCCAGGCGGACGACACCATCCGAACCATCTTCGCCGGTATACGAATTGACCACATCGTAGAGGCGGCGATCGGGCCGGTCGCCGATCAGCGAGAAAAGGTAGGTGCCGCTGAGCGCCGTGTCCTTGCCATGGATGGCGTCGAGATTCTGCGCGATGGACTCGGGGCTACCCAGCTCGAGCCAGTTGAGGATGCGTTGGCCCGGCTCTACGCCGTCGAACCAGGCCTTCAGACGGCCCACGACACTCTTGCCCAACGTCGCCAGCGCGGAGCCGAAGTGCGCAGGCGCGAGCATGACCACTCGCTCCAGATGGATCGGTGCGTATAACGTCGGGTGTTCCCGCTGGGCCCGAAGCCAGGCCATGACGACAGGGCCGCCGGTCGAGTGGGTGATGCAGTCGAAGCGCGCATCCGGGAGGGCGAGTCCGCGTAGGGCATGATCGAACGCGCGGACGATATCGTCCATGCCCACGGCGTCGTCGAAGGTGACGTACTCGGAGAGGTGAATGTCGAGCACCCGAAGAGTCGAGCCCGCTTGTGCGGCGCGATCGCGCAGCGCCTCGGGCAGGCTGCCGTAGGTCGACGTGTTGGTGACGCTCCAGCCGTGCACGAAGACCAGGGTGGACATACGACGTTACCTTGCGCGTGAGTCGGCCGAGCATACGCCGGGCCGGAAGGGCGGGACGTGTCACATGTCGCGAATCACCATCAGCCGGATCTCGCTCAGGTCGTCGATGGCGTACTTCACGCCCTCGCGGCCGACGCCCGACGATTTGACGCCCCCGTACGGCATGTTGTCCACGCGGAAACTGGGCACGTCGTTGACGATGACGCCACCCTGTTCGAGCTCATCCCACGCGCGCATGGCGTGACGCAGGTCGTTGGTGAAGACGCCGGCCTGGAGGCCGAAGTCCGAATCGTTCACGGTGGCGATGGCCTCGTCGAAGCTACCCACGCGCTGGAGCAGGGCGACCGGACCGAAGGCTTCCATGCGCTGCAGTTTCGCGTCATGCGGTACGTTCTCAAGCACGGTGGCCTCGAGCATCGCGCCCTTGCGGCCGCCACCGCACAGGATTTTCGCGCCGGCTTTCTTCGCCTCGCGTATCCAGGATTCCAGGCGTTCGGCAGCGGCTTCGTCGATCATCGGGCCGAGAAAAGTGTCCTTCTTCTTCGGGTCGCCGGCCTTGAGTG
>NZ_JBFUJE010000063.1:0-13846 GCF_056401535.1 Luteibacter sp. P4_E6
ACTCGACACCAACGCCGCCCTGATCGTCGTTGACCTCCAGAAGGGGATTGTCGCGCTGCCGACCGCGCACGACACCGCGGATATCGTCGCGCGTTCCGCTTCGCTCGCCCGTGCGTTCCGCGCATCGGGTCGTCCGGTCGTGCTCGTGCATGTCACAGGTGCCGCGCCGGGCCGCACCGATGCGGGCGCGCGCGCCTTCCCGTCGGATCCGTCCTTCGTGGAATTCATTCCCGAGATCGAGCGCGCGCCGTCCGATCACATCGTCGAAAAGAAGCGCTGGGGTGCGTTCCATGGCACCGATCTCGACAGCTGGCTGCGCAGCAAGGGTGTCGAGCAGGTGGTGATCGTCGGTATCGCTACCAGCATCGGTGTCGAGTCCACCGCGCGTTTCGCCAGTGAGCTTGGCTACAACGTCGTGATCGTGCCTGACGCGATGACCGACATGGTGGCCAGCGCCCACGACAACAGCGTCAACACGATTTTCCCGCGCCTGGCCGAAACCACGACCACGGCCGACCTGCTCAAGGCGATCGGCTGAAGATCAGCCTTCCCTCGCCGCCCTGTCGAGATTGGCGTTGAGCCGGTCGGGCAGGGCGGCGGGGGTGTTGTTTCTAGGCGTGGTGATCGTGTTCATCGTCGGCTGAGAGGCCCACACCAGCGCCTGCTGCTGCACCGCCGGCCATGCCAGCGCCCATGCCTCCGCCACCCATGCCGCCGCCCATCCCGCCCCCGCCGCCGGCTTTTCCGCCGCCGCCCTCACGGCCTTCGCCCTTGCCGCCTTCGCCGCGCGACTTACCGCCCGATCCACTCGCCGGGCGCGTCGGGCCCTGCTTCGGAATCACGACGCTCGACGGAATCGCATCCAGATCGAGCACGCTGCGGATGAAGTCACGCAGGGAGATGACGAGCTCTGCGGTGTGYGTGGGACGTCCCTCGGCTAACTCGGTCGCTGCGCGCGCTGCCAGCTCCACCTGCTTTTCAGTGCCGAGCAGGATAATGTCCGAGAGCGCGGCCTCTACCGCGTCACGCACGCGACGCGCCCGCTCGTTGCCCTGCGCCGCAGCGGCATCGATGGCGGTCTGCTCCGCATCCAGACGCTTGAGATCGCGTAGATGCGTGGGGTCGACAGCAAGGTTTCCCGTGAACGAACCGCCCAGTGTCTTGTACGCCGCAATCAGGGTGCGCAAGCGTTCGTTGATCTGCCGGTTCTCGCGCTCACGCCGCTGCTGGATCGTCTGCATTGCAAGCAGCCGGATGCCCACGCCGATGAGCGTGATGACCGCCAGGCCGAAGAGGGTGGAGAGGAGCCCCTGCCAGGAGCTGAAGTCGAGGTTGCGCATGAGAGCATCCTTGGAAACCCGCAGAGACAGTGGCGTGAACCCGCCGGCCATTGCAATCGTAAGGAATATTCCTTACCGTGGGGCACGCGCACAGAGAAGCAGCGAATATGCCGAGCATCCAGGAAATTGCCACCCTCACATCCAAAGGGCAGATCACGCTACCCAAAGCGGTTCGGCAGCTTCTGGGCGTGGAAGCGGGCGGGAAGGTCGCCTTCGAGGTTCGGGACGGCGAAGTCATCGTCACTTCCGCAGCGTTGGCCCACGATGATCCTGCGATTGGCGCCTTTCTTAACTTGCTCGAGGATGACATACGGCACGGACGCAACGTCGGTAACCTTCCTGACGATCTCATCCGCGACATGCTTGCGAGCGCAGCACATGTCGAGGATATCTCCGATGACATTGAAGGCGATGTGGAACTCTGATGCAGGTCAACGGATGGACGCTGCTTTTCCACGAGGGCATTATCGATCAGCTTTCGCGCCTTCGTACCGCTGCCATGAAGGCGCAACGTCAGAATTCGACCGGTTCTGAAAGCAACGCGAACGTAAAGCTGTTTCGCGCATTGACCAGGCTGCTCCTGGAAGTCGTGCCTGGCGACCCTGCTCGCGAGGAGTACCRCCAGGGCACGACACTGGGTGCGGCGCATCGTCATTGGCGTCGGGCGAAAATCGGTCGACGGTTTCGAGTGTTCTTTCGTTTCGACTCGCGTTCGCGCGTCATCGTTTACGCGTGGGTAAACGATGAGGCAACCCTACGAGCCTCCGGATCACGATCGGATCCGTATGCGGTCTTCACGAGGATGCTGGGCCGAGGCCACCCACCCACGGACTGGGATTCGCTCGTTTCCGGTAGCACGCCGGGCTGGAAGGGCCCGCACCGTGTCAATGACCGTCCAGACCCCATCGAGCGCCGAGGGTAAAGGGGCGGGCGCTCTCCTGTGCGTCCTACCCGGCTTGATGGATAATGGCGATCCCCCCCATTCCAAAGCATGGGTATCACCTTGCTTCTGATGATCGACAACTACGACAGCTTCACCTTCAACCTCGTCCAGTACCTGGGCGAGCTGGGTCAGGAGGTCAAGGTGGTGCGCAACGACGCCCTCACCGTCGCGGATATCCGCGCGCTGGCGCCCTCTCGCATCATGATTTCGCCTGGGCCGGGCACGCCGGACGATTCGGGTGTGTCGATCGACATCCTCCGCGAGCTCGCCGGCGAGTTGCCGATTTTCGGCGTCTGCCTCGGGCACCAGGCCATCGGTCAGGTCTTCGGTGGCAAGGTGATCCGGGCGCGCGAGATCATGCACGGCAAGACCTCCCCGGTGAAACACCGCGGGCAGGGCGTGTTTGCCGGCCTGCCGAACCCGTTCGAGGCCACCCGCTACCATTCGCTGGTGGTAGAGAAAGACTCGGTGCCGGACTGCCTTGAAGTCACCGCCTGGACCGAGCGCGAAGACGGCTCGCTCGACGAGATCATGGGCCTGCGCCACCGCACCCTCGATATCGAAGGCGTGCAGTTCCATCCGGAATCGATCCTCACCCAGCACGGCCACGACCTGCTGCGTAACTTCCTCGGCATGCCGTTGCCGCTCGCCGCGTAAGAAAGGATCCCCGTTCCATGCCGATGACTCCCTCCGAGGCGCTCCAGCGCACGATCGAGCACCGCGAGATCTTCCACGACGAGATGATCGAGCTGATGCATCAGATCATGCGTGGCGACGTGAGTCCGCTGATGACGGCGGCCATCCTCACCGGCCTGCGGGTGAAGAAGGAAACCGTCGGCGAGATCACGGGCGCCGCGCGGGTCATGCGCGATCTCTCCGCGAAGGTCGAGGTGGGTCCGCATCCCCACTTCATCGACATCGTGGGCACGGGCGGTGACGGTGCGTCCTCGTTCAACATCTCCACGGCGTCGATGTTCGTCGCGGCGGCGGCGGGCGCCCGTGTCGCCAAGCACGGTGGGCRCAGCGTGTCGTCCAAGTCGGGCAGCGCGGACGTTCTGGAAGCGCTCGGTGCGCGCATCGACCTGCTCCCGGCCCAGGTGGCCGTGTGCATGGACGAAACCGATATCGGCTTCATGTTCGCGCCGAACCACCACCCGGCGATGAAGGTTGTGGCACCGGTGCGCAAGGAAATGGGCGTGCGCACCCTTTTCAACATCCTCGGGCCACTGACCAATCCAGCGGGCGCACCCAACATCCTCATGGGCGTGTTCCACCCCGATCTGGTCGGCATCCAGGTGCGTGCCCTGCAGGCGCTGGGGGCGAAGCATGCCCTGGTGGTCTGGGGGCGTGACGGCATGGACGAGATTTCGCTCGGCGCAGCCACTCTGGTGGGCGAGCTGCGCGACGGCGTGGTGCGCGAATACGAGGTGGAGCCGGAGGATTTCGGCCTGTCCATGGCCTCCAGCCGAAACCTCCGCGTGGACGACGCCACCGAATCCAGGGCCATGCTGCTGGACGCGATTTCCGGCGTTCCGGGTGTACCTCACGATATCGTCTGCCTGAACGCGGGCGCGGCCCTGTACACGGCGGATGTGGCGCCCTCCATACAGGCAGGCATCGATCTGGCCCGGTCGACCATCGCAAGTGGCGCCGCTCGTGCAAAAATGAATACGTTCGTGGCCGCGACGCAGCGGCTCGGCGCCTGATATCGTCGGGGCTCCCCACCCCGTCCTTACCCAAGGAAGCRCTTCGATGCCCGACATTCTCCATCGCATCCTCCACYGCAAGGCGGAAGAAGTCGCCGAGCGTAAGCGCAAGCGGTCGCTGGACGACCTTGCCGCTCGCGTGGCGGACCTGGAAGCCACGCGGGGCTTCGTCGCCGCGATCGACGCCAAGTTGCATGACGGTAACCCGGCAGTCATCGCCGAGATCAAGAAGGCCAGCCCGAGCAAGGGCCTGATCCGCGCCGATTTCAATCCGGCCGAGATCGCGCGCAGCTACGAGCTCGGCGGTGCGGCATGCCTGTCCGTGCTCACCGATGCCGACTTCTTCCAGGGTCATGAAGATTACCTGCGCGAAGCGCGCGAGGCCTGCTCGCTGCCGATCCTGCGCAAAGACTTCATCGTCGACGAATACCAGGTGTACGAGGCCCGCGTGATCGGCGCCGATTGCATCCTGCTGATCGTGGCTGCTTTTGCGAGCAAGGAAGGCKACGATGTGATCTATGACGAGGCTGCGCTGCTGGAGCTTTCCATGCTGGCGGCCGAACTGGATCTGGACGTGCTCGTCGAAGTGCACAACGAAGCCGAACTCGAAGTGGCACTCGACCTTCCCGTGCCCCTGATCGGCGTGAACAATCGCAACCTGCGCACCTTCGAGACCTCGCTCGGTACCTCCCTGCGCCTGAAAGACCGCGTCGGCGATGGCACGCTGGTCGCCGAATCCGGCATCCACACCATCGAAGATGTGAAGGTCCTGCGCGACAAGGGCATCGACTGCTTCCTGGTCGGTGAGGCGTTCATGCGCGCCGCCGATCCCGGCGCCGAGCTGCGCAAGCTGTTCGGCACGCCTCCGCACAGTCACCCGCACAAACACTAGAAGCCGAATGAATCAGGGGATTGAAACGGCGGTCGTCGATGACACCGCCGCTGACGCACGACGCGTCGTACTGTTCGACTTCGACGGCGTCATCGTCCGTCACCAGACGCTGGAATTGTTCTTTCGCGAGCGGCTTTCCGGCATCGGTCGCTGGCGCGTATTGCTGGCATTGCCGTTGTTGCCGTTCATCCCCCTGCTTATCGGTACGGTCGCCGGTAACCGACTGCTCGGGCGCGTCTTCCTCCGTGTGGTGACCTTCGGTCGTCGCGAAGCGACCTATCGTCGCCAGGTGGCCGCCTATGCGCGTACGTATGCACGACGTCCGGGCGTGTTCCTGCGCGATGCCGTGGCCACCCTGCGTCGTCATGTCGACGCTGGCGACCGGGTGATCATCATCAGCGGTAACGATCTCACCATGGTCGAGGCGATCCTCGACGAGGTGAACCTCACGGGCTACRAACTGATTGCGTCACAGACGCGAGGCGGCCTGTTCGGTGTCCACTTCACCCGGCACAACGTCGACGGCGTGAAGGTCACGACGCTCGAGCGGGCCGGCGTACGAAGGCCCTGGGCCGTGGCCTACAGCGACTCCTTGTCGGACCTGCCCATGCTGCGTGCGGCCGAGGCGGCGAAGCTGGTCAACCCCAGCCCGAAAGCCCAACGAAAGGCCGGACGCGCCCTCGGTGACAAGCTGGAAGTCCTCTACTGGTACTAGTGGCGCGCAAATGCTTGCGCGCGCAAGCCCGCCGCCGCTAGCCTCGCTATCCGTCCCCGTCCCCGGATCCGCGATGTACCTGTCTTCCCTGCGCGAGCTTGCTCTCGGCAGTCGCCTTAAGGCGCTGAGTGACCACTTCTATCAGGCCGTCGACGAGGTCTATCGGGCGTGCGGTGCGGACATCGAATCGCGCTGGTTTCCGGTGCTGCGCTTTCTGCGCGATGTGGGTCCGACCACCGTGACGGATATGGCGACTGCCATCGGCCAGACTCACTCCGCCGTGAGTCAGTTGGCCGACCGGCTGGTCGATGCCGGCATGGTGGTGCGACAGCGCGATCCCCAGGACGGCCGGCGCAGCGTGCTCGCGCTGACCGATGCCGGCGAGCGAGCGCTAGGCGCGCTTGGTCCCGTCTGGCTCGCCATTCGCCGCGGCATGGCCGAGTCCATGGGGCCTCGCGGCCTCGCCCTCCTCGACGCTATCGATGGTTGTGAGCAGGCGCTCGGTGAGCGGCCACTGGTCGACGCGATCCTCGCGCAGCGGACGGCCCTTTCACGGGAGCAGGTCGAGGTGGTGCCGTTCGAGCCGGGCCTGCGTGAGCACTTCCGCCGACTCAACCAGGCGTGGCTGGAGCGCTATTTTCGCGTCGAGGACGTGGACAGGGCCCTGTTCGCCGACCCCGAAGGCATGGTCCTTGCGCACGGCGGTGCGATTTTCTTCGCACTGTATGCCGGCGAGGTCGTCGGCACCTGCGCCCTGCTTTGCGAAGGCGAGGGAGTCTTCGAGCTGTCCAAGATGGGCGTGGACGAGAACTACCGGGGGCTGGGCGCCGGCCGCAAGCTGCTCGACGCGGCGATCGGCGAGTACCGCCAGCGCGGCGGTTCACAGCTGTTCCTGGAGTCCAATAGCAAGCTCGCCCGCGCGATGGGCATGTATGAGCGGGCCGGCTTCGTCCGCCAGCCGACCATCCGCCCGGGCTCGCATTACGAGCGGGCGGATGTCTACATGATCTACCAGGGCCCCTGAGGGCTCAGCGGGTACCGCGCACCACGATGGTCTTGCCGGCCACGTCGATCATCCGCTCTTCCTCGAGCTGCTTGAGCACGCGGCCGACCATTTCCCGGGAGCAGCCGACGATCCGGCTGACTTCCTGCCGCGATATGCGGATCTGCGTACCGTCGGGGTGGGTCATCGCGTCCGGCTCCTGGCACAAGTCCAGGAGGGTGCGCGAAACACGGTTGGTCACGTCCATGAAAGCCATGCGGCTGACCTGTCGGGAGGTGCGCAGCAGACGCTGGGTCAGCTGGGAACCGATCGCGAAGAGCAGTTTGGGGCATTCGGCCGAAAGGGGACCCTCGAGCAGCTGGAACAAGCGTTCGTAGCTGATCTCGGCCATTTCGACGGGCGTGCGGGTGCGCACGAGCGATTCGCGTTGGGCCTGCTCGACGAACAGTCCCATCTCGCCGATGAACTGGCCCCGGTTGATGTACGCCAGGATCAGTTCGCGGCCTTCCTCGTCCTCGGTGCAGACGGCGAGTGAGCCTTCGACCACGTAATAGAGCGTGTTGGCGGGATCACCTGGTCGGATGATCGCCGTCTTCCCCGGATAGCGGCGGCGGTGGCAAGCGTCCAGAAAACGACCCATCGAGGCCGGATCGGGCGCGAAGCCCAGCGGCGCCTGGGACCGTTCGAATGCCTGTTGCAACAGATATTTAAGTTGAGCCACAGCAGATTCCGTTGAGTCTCACTGGCATGGCGTCCCCTTCAGCGGCCGACCGACGGAATTCCGTCAGGTGTCGTTGACTCGCCATGTCCCCGGCGGATTATTGCAGACATCCGGTCGTCAAAATCCACACTTCCACGTGAAAGGTGACCGACGTGTTCAAATTTTCGCCATCTTGCCTCATAATTTCACCCCCTCGGCGCCGGACCCCTTGTCTTACGCCGTTCATAAGGGGGAGGCAGACTTCGGGTTTGCCTGTTCTCTTTCCTCTTTGCGGGGACCCTAGCTGCTAACCCGCGTCTACTGCTGGCCGTCCATTCCCCCGGCCTCGGAGAGTCGCTGTGGTCAAACCGCTTCCCCGCCTTCGCCTGCAAGGTTTCAACAACCTCACCAAGGCRCTGAGCTTCAACATCTACGACATCTGCTACGCCGTCTCTGAGCAGCAGCGCCAGAACTACATCGAATACATCGATGAGCAGTACGACGCCGACCGCCTGACCCAGATCCTGACGGACGTGGCCGAGATCATCGGTGCGAACATCCTGAACATTGCGCGCCAGGACTACGATCCGCAGGGCGCGTCGGTCACCATCCTCATTTCCGAGGAGCCCGTGGTCGAGAAGCTTGGCCGCGACACGATCTCGGGCGCCGTCGTAGCGCACATGGACAAGAGCCACATCACCGTCCATACCTACCCCGAAACGCATCCGCATAACGGCATCGCGACCTTCCGCGCCGATATCGACGTCGCCACCTGCGGTGTCATCTCGCCGCTGAAGGCCCTGAACTACCTGATCGACAGCTTCGAATCGGACATTGTCATTGCCGACTACCGTGTGCGCGGCTTCACGCGCGACGTGAAGGGCAAGAAGCACTTCATCGATCACAAGATCAACTCGGTGCAGGACTATCTGGCCAAGCACATCCGCCAGAAGTACGAGATGTTCGACGTGAACGTCTACCAGGAAAACATCTTCCACACGAAGATGCACATCAAGGACTTCGACCTCGATACGTACCTCTTCGAGGCCCAGGCCGACGACCTCTCTTTCAAGGAGCGCCAGCGCATCGAATCGCTGCTGCGTCGCGAGATCGAGGAACTCTTCCACGGCCGTAACCTGATGTGACGAAAAGCCCCGCGAAAGCGGGGTTTTTTTATGCCGACGTGTTGGCCTTGATGAATTCGATGAAGGCGCGCAGCGGCGCAGGGACGAGTCGTCGCCCCGGGTAGTAGAGGAAGGGGCCTGAGAAGCTCGGCCACCATGGTTCGAGGACGGGCTCGAGGGCGCCGCTGTCGAGGTAAGGGCGCAGCCAGTCTTCGAACAGATAGACGATGCCCGTGCCGACCAGGGCCACATCGACGATGAGATCGGTGCCGCCGCCAATGCGCACGATCATCGGGCCCGACGGATCGACGGCGATCTCTTCGCCCTCCCGCTCGAACTCCCAGGCAGGCATGTGGCCGCTCGGAAAGCGTCCACGCAGGCAGTCGTGATCGAGCAGGTCGCGCGGATGTTCGGGGCGGCCGCGACGCGCCAGGTAGGCGGGTGAGGCCGCTGCAGCGAAGCGCTGAAGGCGCGGCCCGATCGGCACGGCGATCATGTCCTGTTCCAGTCGCTCGTCATAGCGAATGCCGGCGTCACAGCCTGCCGCGAGGACATCGACGAAGCTCTCCTCGGTCGTCACGTCGAGCCGGATATCCGGGTAGGCCGCGAGGAAGGGCGGCACGATCGCTGGCAGTACGAGGCGGGAGGCGCTGATCGGTACGTTGAGGCGCAGTGTGCCCGCCGGCCTGTCGCGAAAGCCGTTGACCACGTCGACCGCTGCGTCGACCTCGGTCAGTGCCGGTCCGAGTCGCAGGAGCAGGCCTTCGCCCGCTTCCGTCGGCACCACGCTGCGGGTTGTCCGGTTGAGTAGCCTAACGCCGAGCTGGCTCTCCAGCCGCCGGACCGCTTCGCTCAGTGCGGAGGCGCTGCCGCCACTCAGCCGTGCAGCCTCGCGGAAGCCCCGGGCTCGCGCCACGGCGACGAAGGCGCTCAGGTCGGATAGATCGGTCTTCATGGTCACGTCCCCGGTGCGGCGTTGTGCGGAAACACGCACGACCCGTCCCGATTGTGCACGCTTATCGCGTCGACACCCAGCGCCTAGGATGGACCTCTACCCAAGGAGACCGACCATGTCCCAGACCAACGCATCCGGAACGTTCACCCTCGGCAGCCGCCCTGTGAAGCGGCTCGGCTATGGCGCCATGCAACTCGCCGGCAAGGGCGTCTTCGGTCCGCCGCAGGATCGCAACGGGGCCCTGGCCGTCCTGCGCGAGGCGGTGGAGAGCGGCGTCGACCACATCGACACAAGCGACTTCTATGGCCCGCACATTACCAACCAGCTCATCCGCGAGGCACTGCACCCGTATCGGGACGATCTCGTCATTGTTACAAAGGTGGGCGCCGTGCGCGGTCCCAAGGGGGAATGGCATCCGGCGTTTTCAGCCGACGAGCTCACCCGGGCCGTGCACGACAACCTGCGCAACCTGGGCAAGGACGTGCTCGACGTCGTGAACCTTCGCGCCATGTTCGACGTGCACGGGCCGGCGGAAGGCTCGATCGAAGAGCCGCTCTCGGTGCTGGCCGAGCTACAGCGTAAGGGGCTTATCCGTCATCTCGGGCTGAGCAACGTCACGGCGACGCAGATCGCCGAAGGTCGCAAGCTCACCGACATCGTGGGTGTGCAGAACCAGTACAACCTGGCGCATCGCGAGGACGATGCACTCATCGACGAGCTGGCTCGCGCGGGCACGGCCTACGTGCCGTTCTTTCCGTTGGGTGGCTTCACGCCGTTGCAGTCGTCGACGCTGTCCGATGTCGCCAAGCGTCTCGATGCCACGCCCATGCAGGTTGCGCTGGCGTGGCTGCTGCAGCGTTCCCCCAACATCCTGCTCATTCCGGGCACATCGTCCGTCGGCCATCTGCGTGAGAACCTCGCGGCGGCCCAGCTGGCGCTTCCGGACGATGCGGTCACCGAGCTCGATGGCATTGCAAGCGGCAAGGGCGGCTGATTGAGCCGGCCGACGCTCAGATGCGATAGGCAACGGCCTTCATAACTGTCGAAGCCGCATGCATGAGCCGCGGCAGGGGCCAGGGCAGGTCGATACCGCCCCGCGCCTGTGCCGCATCGGCGTGGCGGATCTCGTCGGCCTGCATCTGGCGCAGGATGGCGCGACTGCGGTCATCCTGTGCGGGCAGGCGCTCGAGGTGCTCGGCGAGATGGGCCTCTACCTGACGCTCGGTTTCCACGACGAAGCCCAGGCTGATCGGGTCGCCCACGGCGGCGGCCGCCACGCCGATGGCGTAGCTGCCGGCGTACCAGAGGGGATTGAGCAGGCTGGGGCGGCTGTCGAGTTGCTTGAGGCGCTCTGCGCACCAGGCCAGGTGGTCGGTTTCCTCCTGGGCGGCATGCATCAGGTGTTCACGGGTTTCCGCGGTGCGGGCCAGGGCGGCCTGGCCGACATAGAGGGCCTGCGCGCAGACCTCGCCGACATGGTTTATCCGCATCAGGCCGGCAGCGTGGCGCCGCTCGGTGTCGTCCAGCGGCGCGTCGGGCACGGCGTCGCCGGGAGAACGACGCGCGGGCTCGGGCGAGCCCGACACGGCTTCCATGGCGCGTTCCAGGCCGCTGAGAAGGCGGTCGAAAGGGGTCAGGGTGCGAACGGTCATGAAAAAACTCCTTACGAACGGATACGACGCAGGTTATAATGGGCGCTTCCCGAATCCAGATGAAGACGCTGCGGTCGCTTGTCGCGGTAGCCGCGCCGGAACCGGGACCGCTTGTGAATGGGCCCCGTGATCAATTATGATTGTCGGCCCGAAGCTCACCTGCACGGTGGGCTTGCGCGATGAGGGAAAAGTCCGCTATTCTCTCGCGCCTTTGCTTTCACCGATTCCGTGTTCCGTCTCAACGGCGGCAAACCAGGTATTTGAAATGAAAACGTTCACCGCCAAGCCGGAAAGCGTCAAGCGCGATTGGTTCGTGGTTGATGCCACGAACAAGACCCTGGGTCGTCTTTCGACCGAGGTCGCGCGTCGCCTCCGCGGCAAGCACAAGCCCGAGTTCACCCCCCACGTCGATACCGGCGACTATATCGTCGTGATCAACGCCGAGAAGGTGGCCGTGACCGGTGCCAAGCTGGACGACAAGATGTACCACCGCTTCACCGGCTACGTCGGCAACCTGAAGACCATGAGTCTCAAGGATCTGCTGGCTACCCACCCGGAGCGCGTGATCGAAATCGCCGTCAAGGGCATGCTGCCGAAGAACCCGCTGGGTCGCGCCATGTACCGCAAGCTCAAGGTGTACGGCGGCGCCGAGCACCCGCACACCGCGCAGATGCCTCAGGCGCTGGAAATCTAAGGAATTCACATGGCTACCCAGCAGAATTACGGTACCGGCCGCCGCAAGACCTCCGCCGCCCGCGTGTTCCTCCGCAAGGGCACCGGTGGCATCGTGGTCAACGGCAAGCCGCTCGACCAGTTCTTCGGTCGCGAGACCTCGCGCATGATCGTGCGCCAGCCGCTCGAACTGACCGAAAACGTCGACAAGTTTGATATCATGGTCACCGTCGCCGGTGGCGGCATCACGGGTCAGGCCGGCGCCATTCGCCTCGGCATCTCCCGCGCCCTCGTCGAATACGACGAAGCGCTGAAGTCGCCGCTGCGCAAGGCTGGTTTCATGACCCGCGACGCTCGCGAAGTCGAGCGTAAGAAGGTCGGTCTGCACAAGGCCCGCCGCGCAACGCAGTTCTCGAAGCGCTAATCATCGCGCTTCAAAGTTCGACGCACTAAGGTCAGAGCGTGTCGAGCCAAGGTTTATTGGGAGATCGTCTAACGGTAGGACGACAGCCTCTGACGCTGTCTATCTAGGTTCGAATCCTAGTCTCCCAGCCAAACGGAAAAAGCCCCTGAGAAATCAGGGGCTTTTTTTTTGGTTCTTCGCGGATTACCGGGACMCGACCGCTCGGGTTTCTGGCGGGGCATTCTTTCGCACCTCGCACCTCGSGCMTGGCTCGCCTTCGGCTTCGCGGGCTCGGCTTYGCCGTCGCTTCGTACACTTGGGCGTCTCGCGGGGAGACCTTGGTGCCCACCCTCGCTGCTCAGACASGTCCTCCGCGTTCGAMAAGGAAAGGCCGCTCCGCGGCCCATGTATCTATCTGGCCTACGGCCGCTCCACTTGTGCGGAACTCGCCTCGAGGGTGGACACCAAGGTCTCTCACGACGCGACGGTCAGCTGGACGGAGAGCCRTTGGGCGTGGGTGCTGCCGCCGAAGCTAGCCGTTACGACGGTCGCGCAGATACGTCATTTCCGGCGCGGCGAGCGTTTTCCTCGCCACTACTCTGCCTCGCGGACGATCTCAGCGCGCTGGGGTCGACCGTTTGGCGATGCCGACTAGACGGCAACCTGAGGCTGCGTTGCTTCGTCGGCTCGACCCGCACGAACCTCAGGGATGGGAAGAGTCTTCGGTGCCCACCCTCGAGGCGAGTTCCGCACAAGTGGAGCGGCCGTAGGCCAGATAAGTACACGGCCGCGCAGCGGCCTTTCCGGTACGAAACGCGGAGGACTGTCTGAGCAGCGAGGGTGGGCACCGAAGGCTCTGCGCCGCGACGTCCGCGCCGCCGAAGGCTCTGCGCCGCCACGTCTGCACGCCGAAGGCTCTGCGCCTCACCGTCTTCGGCGTCCCCGGCATTCCGCGAAGAACCTTTTTTGCTACCACGCAGCAACCCAGGCTACCGAGACCGCTCCGAGGCAGCAGGCACTGATGACCAGCATCGCTAACGTCCTCAGTACACGCTCCCTCCACCGGCGGTGCAGCCGAACAGCGAGCGTCCGGCGCCGCACGCGGTGTCGCGTCCTTTGTTCGACTTGGGTTTGCTCCTCCAGCGCGAGGTCCGCGCAAGCCTGCCGGTAGGTCTCGAAGGTCAGGATCCCGTCGTCGCGCCTCGCGTCATAGAGCCGTCGTAGTAGGGAGGGCAGCACACGCAAGGGATGCTGCATGCCTCGGGCATGTTCGAGCAGGACATCGTCTAGCAACTGTTCGGTGCCGGCTTCCTGCTCGAACCGCAAGCGCGCCATTCGCGCTGGCAGGCGGATCATCAGGGCGAGTTCTCCCGGTGTGGGACCGGTCAGCTGGAAGGTTACTGGCGGAATGGGCGTGTATCGGGCGACGTGTCCGTGCTGGGCGGCATCCTGGCAGGTGGCGATGATCGCAATCCTTCCGGTCGCTGCCATCGATGACATGGCGCCGAGAAAGGTACGCGCCATGTTGGCATCCGCACTTTCGCTCAACAGGATATCGAGGTCGTCAACGAACAGCATCAGGACGGCACCGCGCCCGTGAAGTCGGTGAGCGATGCGCCCGAGAACGAGGTTGAGGTCCTCGAGCAACGACCGTGTCAAAGAAGTGCGTTCGCTTTCGACGAAGATCGGCTCTCCGTCGATATGCCATTCACACAGGGCCGTGGCGAGCGCGTCCCAGGGA
>NZ_JBFUJE010000064.1:0-13840 GCF_056401535.1 Luteibacter sp. P4_E6
AGTGATCATCAAGGATCACATCCCCGGTGTGACCGATTTCAACTACCACCAGGCCGTGACGTCTGATCGTTCACTGGTGAAGTTCGGGAATATCGCCGACCGCTATCTCGACAGCGCAGGCGCGACGCCGTCACAAATCACCAAGACCATGCTTTTCGTCAACGATGTCGCGGCGAACTGGGGCGACTATACCTATGGCGTCGCCCTTCAGAACAACACCGTAGCGATGGCCAGCGGAACGGGGCCCCGACACATCGTGGCCCACGAGTTCGGCCACACCCTGGGTGCCGCACATCGCTACGCCGAAGATCGCTTCCCCTGCGTAACGAACATGATGGGCTTCATCACTCCCCGCTACAGCTGCCGTATCTACACCGGCGCAAACGATCTGGAGATCCGTCGACACGTAAAAGAAGCGCTGGAGACGATCGAAAGAGAGCGTTGATCCCGCGCAGGTAGGAACATTCCTGTGTTGCTGGCGAAAGCGCCGCAACGTTCGTAGGTGTCGGTAAAAGAAGGAGACGGTGGCTCTACCCTGCGCCACCGCCCTYCCAACTTCCGGACCTATGAAGCACATCCTTCACCTGAATACACTCGCCATTGTGGCGTTCTGCGCTGCGCCGGCGACCGCTTCGACCTGGGACGCTTCGCCCTCCGTAGCTCAGTTCGACGAGCGCGTTGCTGGCGGCCTTCCACAGGGCATCGTTCCGTTCCATGCGACGGATCAGGCAGGACTAGCCACAACAGCGCGACTCGATGTCACCTCACGACTCAACACCGCCGTCGAACTACCGGACGGAAGCTCCATGCTCACCTACGAGGGCTACTGGAACGGAGAATCCGCGACCATCTCGCGGGGCGACAACCAGCTTCTCATCGAGACCGACGACACCGCCCAGGCGGTGGCCCTGTTCGACGCCGCGATATCGACCGGCCTGCCCAGGCACGTCCACATTGCCGACACTTCAGTCACGACTACGGTCGCGAACGACCGCGACGACGATCTCGTCGTGCTCGGCGCCCTGGGCGGCGACATCGTGTTCGCCGACGGCAGTCATGGGCAGATGTACGACGCCACGTGGCATGGGGAGTCGGTCGTCGCCACGCGCTCCGGTGACCACCTCGACATCACATCGCTCTCGCCTGCCGGCGTCGACATCACGGGTTTCACATCGGGAAGCGCCGATATCGAACATGAAAGCCTGCCCGTCGAGAACACCACCGGCGCAGCGTCTGCAGCCCCGAACGCCACACCGATAACGCCATCGCGTACGCGAAGGAGTGCGGATGTCGACCTCACGCCGAACCGCCTCACGTTTCACCTGATGCTCCACGACGATATGGGCGACATATCCTCCCAGCACGTCCATGCTGGCTATGTCGCCTGGTGGCTGGCCGATCTGCAGCGCCGCATCGTTCCCGGCAAGAAGGTCGACCTTTTCTACAGCCAGCGAATTCCCGGCGTCACCGACATGCGCTACCAATACACCGGATCGCTGCACGACTGGTCGGATGTCATCGAGCACTACGCGCGGGAGCAGCACATCCCGCGCACGTACAAGCACAAGTTCATGCTCATCGTGAAAGGCATGCCCGAGCCCGAGCGCTACGGGCGTTCCTGGCAGAAAGGGTCCGAAGGCATCGCCTCCATCAGCGGCAGGTACCCCGAGATTGCCCACCAGTTGGGGCATCTTCTGGGTGCGAAACACGCTGCCGCCGAGGTGCGTTTCGGTGGATGGTGGTGCGAGACGAACATGTACGCGCCCAGCCTGCTCCTACGCTCCAACTGCTATGGCTACTCCTCGGCCAACATGCGCCATATCGACGACTACGTCAGGACGGGCGAAGACTTCCTTCCCAACACCCGCTGGTCGGAGGATTGATGACCCTGCGGCCAACCCTCGCGATGCTCCGGCAGGTGACCTCTGAACAGCCTTATTTGGGCGTTGGCGCGTCCACCATCTTCCGTGGGGCGAGCGTGTCCGGGCCATGCCTCATATAAGAACGCATGGCGCGCTGGTTGGCCGCGCTGTACTCGAGGCAGTCGCTGCGCACCGTGCTTGAGATCGAAAGCATGTTCGTCTCGCAGCCCCACCAGCCGCGCGTTTCGGCGTTCAGATGCGTGGCGCCGAGCATGTGGCCAATCTCGTGGGCGACGATGCGTGTCCGACCGGCGATGGAAGCGATCGCCTCGTTGCCACCTTCGAAAGCCACGCCGCTCGTGCCCGGCATGGGGCGCCCGGCCGTGAGCAGCACGAATTTCCTTTTATAGGTTCTGTCCATGTCGAACCCGTAGGTGTGATCCATCGCCTTGAGCGTACGTTCAAAAACATCCAGTGAGTGGGCGTCTCCATACGGCATGGAGGTAAGCCAACGCACGCGCTCCGCATAGCTGGCCCGGAACCGATTCACGGGCAGCACGTGAGTGGCCATATCCGCCATCCACCATGCCACGTAACGTGCGTGCAGAACCCGGACGTTGCTGTCGGCCAGGTCGTCATGCTTGAAGAAGTAAAAGTGGAGGCTGTAGGCGGCCGGATCCTCGAAGTGTCCCGGGCGCACCGATCGACGAACACGCATCGCCTCCGCCCCCGTGCCAGCGGACACAGGGTCGGCCTGCGCGCCACCGTCGCCAGGCTCGTCGAACGACATGACCCTGGTATCGCCGTCGCGCATGACGGTGGCATCAAGGTGATGACCCGATCGCGTAAACACAGCAGCCTCGCCATGGAGAAAACCGCCGTACATCGCGCCGTGGACGTCACCGGGGAAGTCCACCTCGATATTCAGGCGCCGCTCGATGACGACATCGGCTGCGGATCGCCTGGCTCGGGCGGGACCGTCATCCGCTGGCGCGTCCTCGGGGGGCAGGCGCGCCACGGCGGCATCGAAGCGCTCGACCATGCTGGTAGCGGCCGTCGCCGTCGCAGGATGAAAAGGAAGAACCAGGAGTAATGCCGCGAGGCGGGAGGTGGCAACCATGGCGGAGATGGCTCGAGGGGGGAGGGCCGCCCAGTCTGGGAGCCACCGCACCGAAGGTCTGCGGGCGGGCGCCCGGAAGGGGCGGGAAACGCACCGATGAGCGGGGCCCGAAACGGCCCACGCGGCGGCGGGGTTCACGGTCCGCGACAGCTCGCCGCCCCCTGAAACCGCTATAATCGGGGTTTGCCCACCCGGCGTGCATCGGCCCCGGGGGCGCGGCCTTGGCCTACGGAGCAACCATGCAGTACATCTACACCATGAACGGGGTGAGCAAGATCGTCCCCCCGAAGCGCCAGATCATCAAGGACATCTCCCTGTCCTTCTTCCCCGGCGCCAAGATCGGCCTGCTGGGCATCAACGGCTCGGGTAAGTCCACGGTGYTGCGGATCATGGCCGGCGTCGACACCGACTTCCAGGGTGAGGCACGCGCCAACCCGGGCACGAAGATCGGCTACCTTGCCCAGGAGCCCGACCTCGATCCGACCAAGACGGTGCGCGAAGTCGTCGAGGAAGGCGTGTCCGAGATTCTCGACGCCCAGAAGCGCCTCGAAGAGGTCTATGCCGCCTATGCGGAAGAAGGCGCCGACTTCGACAAGCTCGCCAAGGAGCAGGAAGCCCTCGAAGGCATCCTTGCCGCCAACGACGCGCATGCCCTCGAGCGCCAGCTCGAAGTGGCCGCCGATGCCCTTCGCCTGCCGCCGTGGGACGCCGTGGTCGGCCCGCTGTCCGGTGGTGAGAAGCGCCGCGTCGCCCTTTGCCGTCTGCTGCTGTCCAAGCCCGACATGCTCCTGCTCGACGAGCCGACCAACCATCTGGACGCGGAGTCGGTCGACTGGCTGGAAACCTTCCTGCACGACTACCCCGGTACGGTCGTGGCGGTCACCCATGACCGCTACTTCCTCGACAACGCCGCCGAGTGGATTCTCGAGCTCGATCGCGGCCGCGGCATTCCCTGGAAGGGCAACTACACCGAGTGGCTGGAGCAGAAGGGCGAACGCCTTCAGCAGGAAGCCAACCAGGAAAAGTCGCGCCAGAAGGCGCTGGCCAAGGAGCTGGAGTGGATTCGCACGGCCGCCAAGGGTCGCCAGTCCAAGGGCAAGGCCCGCATCAACCGCTTCGAGGAACTGAACTCGGTCGAGTACCAGCGCCGTAACGAAACGAATGAAATCTTCATCCCGCCGGGCGAGCGTCTGGGCCAGGAAGTGATCGAGTTCAAGAACGTCACCAAGTCGTTCGGCGACCGCGTTCTCATCGAGGACCTGTCGTTCAAGATTCCGCCTGGYGCCATCGTCGGCATCATCGGCCCSAACGGCGCCGGTAAATCCACGCTCATGAAGATGATCATGAATCTGGAGAAGCCCGACACCGGCGAGGTCAAGCACGGCCATACGGTCAAGCTGGCCTACGTGGACCAGTCGCGCGACGCCCTCGATCCGAAGAACAACGTCTGGCAGGAAGTGTCGGGCGGCTCGGACATCCTGCAGATCGGCAACTTCGAGATCCAGTCGCGCGCCTACATCGGCCGCTTCAACTTCAAGGGTACCGACCAGCAGAAGATCGTCGGCAGCCTGTCCGGTGGTGAGCGTGGCCGCCTGCACATGGCCAAGACCCTGCTGCAGGGCGGCAACGTGCTGCTGCTCGATGAGCCGTCCAACGATCTGGACGTCGAGACGCTGCGCGCCCTGGAAGACGCCCTGCTCGAGTTCCCCGGCTGCGCGGTGGTCATCTCGCATGACCGCTGGTTCCTCGATCGCATCGCCACGCACATCATCGCGTTCGAAGGCGACTCGCACGTCGAGTTCTTCCCGGGCAACTACAACGAGTACGAAGCCGACAAGAAGCGCCGCTTCGGCGACGATGCCGGTCCGAAGCGTGTGAAATACAAGAAGCTGGTCTGATAAGGCCCACGCTGTTGTAGGAGCCGAATGCATCGGCGAATGGGTGATCGCGGCAGCCTTGCCCGCTGCCGCGGGATCGCCGATGAATCGGCTCCTACAGTCAGTAGCCTTGCCTCGAACTTACCTACATAGCGAAGCCGCCCATGAACTTCATGACCGCCCTGAAGGACGCCTGGCGTCGCAATGACTCCCTGGTCTGTGTGGGACTCGATCCCGAGCCGGGCCGCCTGCCCGCGGGTCTCGCCGGCGAGGAAGGCATCTTTACCTTCTGCCGTGACATCGTCGATGCCACGGCAGGCCTGGTGTGCGCCTTCAAGCCGCAGATCGCCCATTTCGCCGCGCAGCGTGCCGAGGGCGTCCTGGAACGGCTGATCGCCCATATCCACGACAAGCATCCGGGCATTCCGGTGATCCTGGACGCCAAGCGCGGCGACATCGGCTCGACGGCCCGGCATTACGCCGCCGAGGCATTCGAGCGCTACGACGCCGACGCGGTCACGCTGAACCCCTATCTGGGCCGGGACTCCATCGAGCCCTTCCTGGAGCGTGCGGACAAAGGCGTGATCCTGCTCTGCCGCACCTCCAATCCCGGTGGGGCGGACTTCCAGGCCCTGGATTGCGGCGGCCAGCCGCTCTACATCCGGGTCGCCGAGACGATCGCCCGCGAATGGAACGAAAACGGCAACTGTGTGCTGGTCACGGGCGCAACCTGGCCGGAAGAGCTTGGCCGGGTTCGCGCGGTGGTCGGCGACATGCCCTTGCTGGTTCCAGGCATCGGTGCCCAGGGAGGTGACATCCAGGCGGTCATGACCCAGGGACGAACCGCCGATGGCACCGGTCTGATGATTTCTTCTTCCCGCGCCATCCTTTACGCTAGCGCCAGCTCAGACTTCGCAGCCTTAGCACATCGGGCGGCTGATGAAATGAGAAAATCGGTCAACTTGTTCCGTCAGTGACGGGCGAAACAAAAAACAGTCGCAAATTGCACGACTTGGCAACTGCAAAAGGCTTACGCTGCCGCTCCGGGCTATCCAACAATACCGGGTCTTGAAGCGCCAAAGCGTTCAACCGGAGTTGTCATGCCACCTATCAACCGAGGTTTTTCCCAACGTCTGCATGTCGCGCTGGACATGGCTGGCGTGAAGAAAGGCCGCGGCCGCATCACCCAGCTGGCTGACCTCTTCGATGTCAGCCGGGAAACCGCCCGAAAATGGCTGAGTGATCTCGGCCTGCCCGAGCTGGAGCGCCAGATCGACATGGCGACACGCTTCGGGGTGAATTTCGAGTGGTTGGCCACGGGTCGCGGCGCCCCCAACGGGGCCACCGGCGTGCGCGAAAGCCCCGCCCTCTACCGCGCCGACTCACGGGAGCAGCTGCGCCTGGTCGGGCTCGTGAGCCGTCTACCCAAGGAACGCCGGAAGGCGCTCCTGGTGATCGTCGAGGCCCTGGCCGAGGCCGAATAGCGTCGGCGCTTTCCCCGCAACCCGGCCCTTTCTACGAAAAGCCTTAATCGTCACCGATATCCATGCCCGGAAAGAGCACCTCGGTGTATCCGAACTTGCCGAAATCAGTGATGCGCGAGGGGTAGAGGCGGCCGATGAGATGGTCGCACTCGTGCTGGACCACGCGGGCGTGGAAGCCTTCGGCCCGACGGTCGATAACCTCCCCTTGCGGTCCGATACCCTGATAGCGGATCAACGAGTAGCGATTCACCGCACCGCGTAGTCCGGGTACGGAGAGGCAGCCTTCCCACCCCTCTTCCATGTCTTGCGACAACGGAGTGATGACCGGATTGAGGAGGATGGTTTCCGGCACCGGCGGTGCATCCGGGTAACGCTCGCTGCTATCGAACCCGAAGATCACCAACTGCAGGTCCACGCCGATCTGGGGCGCCGCCAGGCCCACGCCACCGGCGTGGTGCATCGTGTCGAACATATCGACGATCAGGGCATCCAGCTCGGCACTGCCCACCATGGCGTCGGGGACGGCGGGGGCGACGCGCAGCAGGCGCTCGTCACCCATTTTCAGAATCTCGCGAATCATCGTTACCGCCAGGGGAGTGGGGATGGCTTGAGCATACGACGCCCGCCAGCCATTCGACCAATGGCTAATACGGCATACCCCTGCCACGCATTGACCCCCGTGACTGGGGAGACGACCCTTGTGCCATCCGCGAGGGGAGCCAACAACCATGCATAGCGCCATCCCGAAACCCAGCCCCGCAGGGAAGATCCTGTGGGCCGCCATCGCCATCGTCGGCGCCTGGTGCCTCGGTGTCGTCGCCCTGCGACGAGACGAACCCATCAACGCCATCTGGCTGGTGACCGCGTCCATCGCGGTGTTCCTCATCGGCTATCGCTTCTATAGCCGGATGATCGCCACCGGCGTGCTGCAGCTCGACCCCTCGCGCGCCACGCCGGCCGTCCTGCGCAACGACGGCCTGGATTACGTCCCGACCGATCGTTGGGTGGTCTTCGGTCATCACTTCGCGGCCATCGCCGGCGCCGGCCCCCTGGTCGGCCCCGTTCTCGCCGCACAGATGGGTTACCTGCCCGGGACGCTCTGGATCCTGGTCGGCGTCGTCTTTGCCGGCGCGGTCCAGGACTTCATGATCCTTGGCCTGTCGCTCCGCCGGGATGGCCGCTCGCTCGGACACATGCTGCGCGAAGAGCTCGGCGAGGTACCCGGCGTGATCGCCATGGTCGGCGTGCTGGTGCTGATGATGATCGTGCTGGCGGTACTGGCGCTGGTCGTGGTCAAGGCACTGACGCATAGCCCCTGGGGCACGTTCACGGTCGCCGCCACCATTCCCATCGCGCTCCTGATGGGGGTGTACCTGCGCTATATCCGGCCCGGCCGAATCCTCGAGATCTCGATCATCGGCCTGATCCTGTTGCTCGCGTCGATCTGGTACGGCAAGACCGTCAACGACACGCCGACCATGGCCGCCCTGTTCGATTTCGATGCGAAATCGCTGGCATGGCTGCTGATCGGCTACGGCTTCTTCGCTTCGGTGCTCCCCGTGTGGCTGTTGCTCGCCCCACGCGATTACCTGTCCACCTTCCTGAAGATCGGCACGATCGCCCTGCTTGCCCTGGCCATCTTCCTGGCTGCGCCGACCCTGCAGATGCCCGCAGTGACCAAGTTCATCGACGGCACGGGCCCGGTTTTCTCCGGCAACCTGTTCCCCTTCCTGTTCATCACCATCGCCTGTGGCGCCGTCTCCGGCTGGCACTCGATCATCGCCTCCGGCACGACGCCCAAGCTGCTCGCCAACGAAGGCGAGGCGCGCATGGTCGGCTACGGCGGCATGCTGATGGAAGCCTTCGTTGCCATCATGGCGTTGATCGCCGCATCCTCCCTGCATCCAGGCGTCTACTTCGCGATGAACTCGCCCGGCGCACTCGTCGGGACGACCGTGGAACAGGCCGCACAGACGATCAGCACATGGGGCTTCATGGTCACGCCGCAAGAGCTCACCGAGACCGCGAAGAACATCGGTGAAGGCACCATCCTCGGACGCRCCGGCGGCGCCCCGACCCTGGCGGTCGGCATGGCGCAGCTCCTACACGGCATCCTTCCGGGCGAAGGCATGATGGCCATGTGGTACCACTACGCGATTCTCTTCGAAGCACTCTTCATCCTGACCACGGTGGACGCCGGGACCCGCGTCGGCCGTTTCATGATCCAGGAACTGGCGGGCATGGCGTATGCCCCGCTGAAGAAGACCGAGTCGTGGGTGAGCAACATCATCGCCACGGTGATCTGCGTCGGGCTATGGGGTTACTTCCTCTACCAGGGCGCGGTCGATCCACTGGGTGGCATCAACACCTTGTGGCCACTATTCGGCATCGCCAACCAGATGCTCGCCGCCATCGCGCTGATGCTCGCCACCCTGGTCACGGTGAAACTCAAACGCGAGCGCTACGTGCTCGTGCCCGGCGTGCCCGCCGCGTGGCTGGTCATCTGCACGCTCACCGCCGCCTGGCAGAAGCTGTTCGACGACAAGATCAGCTTCACCGCCGCCGCGCAGAAATACGCCGACGCCATGGCCTCGGGGAAGATGCTCGCACCCGCCAAGACGGCCGAAGAAATGCAGCGCATCGTCACCAACAATCGCGTCGACATGGCCCTCACTGGCCTGTTCATGCTGCTGGTGCTGACCATGCTGTTCTTTTCGCTCCGCGCGATTGTCCGAGCGTGGCGCGCCAACCATCCGACCGCGCACGAAGAGCCGTACGTCGCGCTGTCGAGTGTCACGCCGTGAGGAGATCGCCATGAGCGCGACGAATGCACGGGCAGGCGCCCGCTCGCTGTGGAAGTGGGCGGTACAAACCGCCCGCCTCTGCTGCGGCGTCCCGGATTACGATGTCTACGTGAAACACCTGCGTGAGCATCATCCCGAGCGGAAGATTCCCAGCTATGGGGAGTTCTTCCGCGAGCGGCAGGAGGCGAGGTATCGCGGGACTGGTGGGCGTTGTTGCTGAACTAAAAGGACAGCCGCTGACGCGACTCGTGTGTTGAGCGGCGTTCGCCGCCTCACGCTCGTGCTTCGTGGGATGCCGCGATCGGGTTGGCCCTTTGGGCCGCGGCGCGGCTCTTCGAGACGGGCCGTAGCTGCTCTGTCGCTCGCACGAGAACAGGGCGGCCCTCAGCTTAGGCGGCCCCAAGGGCCAACCCGATCGCGACACCAGACGTTGAGGTTGCGTGCGGCACAAGCGCCACGCCGCTTCGTTGCTCGAGGCTTGATGAGCGACCAGGCTGCTTTCTGTAGGAGCCGCTTCAGCGGCGAACCCTCAGGCTGTCGGGCTTGCGAACGAGGCCTTGTGGGGCTTGGGCGAGCGGTTGAACGCCTGCACGATGCGACGCAAAGCCTCGTTCGTGACATCACCGCTGAGGGTTCGCCGATGAATCGGCTCCTACAAGAGCGGTGCTGCATCGTGCTGGTTGTTGCTCGGCCACATGCAACCTCAGCGTTCGGTGCCGCGAGGGGCAAGGCCCTTGGGGACGCCTAAGCTGAGGGCCGCTCAGTTCACGGGCGAGCGAGAGCGATGCCTACGGCCCGTCTCGAAGAGCCGCGCCGCGGCCCCAAGGGCCTTGCCCCTCGCGGCTTCGACACGGCGACCGGCGGCGACCGGCGGCGACCAGCGGCGACCGGCGGTGACAGGCGTACGCCGTCACCGCTCCGTTGGCTTTCGCCGATGAATCGGCTCCTGCGTTAGGAGCTATCCGCGGCGCTTGCCCTTGCGCATGTTGGCACGCGAGTCCGCGATCATCGTGCGCATGGCGACAGCGGCTTCGTTGGGCCGGCGGCGACGGATGGCTTCGTACACCGCGCGGTGGTGCGGTAGCGAATACTTGAAGTTCTTCGCCGTCCGGGCCGACATCACGAAGTACGTGGCCAGGGCGGTTTCGATCACCGAGAACAGCGAGCTGAGTAGCTCGTTGTTGGTGGCGACCAGCACGGCGTCGTGGAATTGCAGGTCGGCCGCTGCCCACGCATCGAGGTCGGGGGCGTCTTCCATGGCGTCCAGCGCTACGCCGATCGCGTTCAGTTGCTCGGGCGAACGGCGGCGAGCGGCGGCCATGACCGCGGCCGGCTCGATAATCTCGCGCATCTCGACCAGCTTCTCGACGAAGTCTTCGGTTGGCATCGCCGCACAACGCCACGAAAGCACGTCGGCATCGAGGTGGTTCCAGAAGGTCGGATCGCGCACGCGCATACCGGTCTTCTGCCGGGTCTCGATCAGGCCTTTGGCCGCAAGAACCTTCAGCGCTTCGCGAAGCACTGTGCGACTGACCRACATCTGCTCGGCCAGCTGTGACTCGCCGGGTAACGGCTCACCCGGACGGAGTACGCCACTGACGATGGATTCACCGATCTCTTCGATGACGCGCGCGTGCAGGTTGCGCGTCCCCCCTGCTTTCAAAGCCATGGCGTTCCAACACCTGACGAAACGGAGTGCCCATCGTAGCCGACTTGCGCTCCAGGACGATGACGCACCGCAACTTGTCATTTGTCTGACAAATATGATCTTGTCGGGAGATTCCTGGCAGCCGGAGTGAGTGATGAGAAAATTCGGAACGAGTTTGGTCACGGCGGTCCTGCTGGCCACGGCGACGGCCGCTTCGGCCGGTGAGGCTTCAAAGGCGTCGTTCGGCACGACACCGGACGGCAAGGATGTAACGCTCGTCACGTTGACCAACGGTCATGGCGTCACCGCGAAGGTTCTTTCGCTCGGCGCGGCGCTTTATGCACTCGACGTCCCGGACAGAAACGGCAAATCCGGCGACGTTGTGCTCGGCTACCCGGATCTGAAGGGCACCTTCGCCATGCCGCAGTACTTCGGCAACACGGTGGGGCGCTACGCCAACCGCATCGCCAAAGGCAAATTCACTCTCGATGGCAAGCAGTACAACGTGCCGGTCAACAACGGACCCAACTCGCTGCACGGCGGCAAGGTCGGCTTCGACAAGGTGATCTGGAGCGTCGACAAGGTCGAGTCCGGGGCGCGGCCCAGCGTGACCCTTACCTATGTAAGCCCGGATGGTGACCAGGGGTATCCCGGCAAACTCACCGCTACCGCCACCTACTCGCTCGACGACAAGAACGAGTTGACCATCGAGTACACGGCGACGACGGACGCACCGACGATCGTCAACATCACCAACCACACCTACTGGAACCTCGCCGGGGAAGGCTCCGGCAGCGTGATGGACCAACGCCTGATGATCGCCGGCGATGCCTACCTGCCCACGGATGCCACCGCGATTCCCACCGGCGAGGTGCGCAACGTGGCGGGCACCGACTTCGATTTCCGCAAGGCCAAGCCGATCGGCAAGGACGTCCGCGACGCGAAGGAAGAGCAGATCGTCTTCGGACGCGGTTACGACCACAACTGGGTGATCTCCCGGAAGGAAGCGGCGCAGCCGCGTGAGGTGGCCCGGGTCAGCGATCCGAAGTCGGGACGCGTGCTGTCGCTCTGGTCCGCCCAACCCGGCCTGCAGTTCTATTCGGGCAACTTTCTCGACGGCACCACGTCGGGTAAATCGGGAGGCGTCTATCGCCAGGGCGATGCCTTCGCGCTGGAACCGCAGTTGTTTCCCGATACGCCGAACCACCCCGACTTCGGCTCGGCTCGCCTGGAGCCCGGCAAGACCTACCGCAATGTCATGACGTACAAGTTCTCCGTGGACAAGAGCGCGAAGTAACGTTCCCGCGTCAGACCTCGTGATGCAGCGCTTCCGCCGGCTTCTTCCGGCGGAAGCGTGGCGCGAGCTCCACCATGTACATCGCGGCCAGCACGAGCGCCCCGCCACCGACCATACGCGTCGTGAGTACGTCCACGCCAAGGAGCACGGCAAAGCCCGCGGCGAATACCGGCTCGGTCGTCATCACGATGGCCGCGCGCGTGGCGGGCATGTGGGTCTGCGCCCAGGTCTGCACCAGCATGGCGAACGCACCGGCGACCAGCGCCATGTAAAGCACGGCCACCCAGGCCTTCGTATCCGGCGGCAGCGCCGGGCCGTGATGCGGGATGGTGGCCAACAGACAGACCGCCGCGATGCCGATCATCTGGACGGCGGACATGCCGAACGCTTCGCCAGGCTTCGACCAATGACCGAGGCCGACGATATGCAAGGCGTACAGCGCAGCCGAGGCGAGCGTCAGCAGGACGCCCAGATCGACCTCGAAACCGTTCAACGCCAGCACGCCCAGTCCGACCATGGCCACGCCCACGGCGAGCCACGTGGTGGTCGGCATGCGCTGGCGAAAGATCAGTAACGCGAGGATGGGCGTGATCACGACGTACATGCCGGTGACGAAACCGCTGACGCTCGGCGACGTGAGCGCAAGCCCTTCGGTCTGCAACCACTGCGCGAACCCGTAAAGCACCCCCAGGGCAAGCCCACGCACCCGTTGTGCACGACTCAGCCGCCAGACCGGCCGCGCAAACAGGACCAACATGGTCACAGCCGCGATAACGAAGCGCACGGCGAGGAAATCGGTGACCGACATTCGGCCGACGACATCCTTGATGAGAACGAACGTGGAGCCCCAGATCGCCGTGACGGCGAGCAGGCCAAGGGTGGYGAGCCCGCTGTCGCGCGACGACTTACCGCTCACCGACGACGACGCCGGGCGAGCTGGCCTGGAATCTTCAGGATGAAATGCGTCCAGATGCCCAACCAGACCACGCTGCGGACCAGCGCGTTACTGGCGGCGGGATCGTGGCGGCGAAACCACAGGTACATGCTGCGATGCTTGTGACGGCTGACGAAGACCGGCCGATGCCGGCTCGAGCCACCCTTGCCATGCAGCACACGCACGTCGCCGGCAAGCACGACGCGATAGCCACCATCACGGGCACGTCGACACAGGTCCATGTCTTCGCAATGGAGAAAGAAGGTTTCGTCGAAGCCACCGAGCCGCTCGAACACCGCGCGTKACATCAACAGGATGGCACCCGAGACGATCTCGACCTCCTCCGCACCGTCCGGCATGGGCCCCTCGATGTCGATGCCATCGACGCCTTTCCTGCCGAGCACGGTATTCAGCGAGCGACGAAGCAGTGGATCACGCCGGCGCGACGCGGCGTCGGGATGACCGGCACTGTCGCAGACCACGGCGCCGACGATGCCCGTGTGGACGTTCATGTGCGACGCCATGCGCGCGATCGTATCGGGTTCGACCAGGCAATCGGGATTGAGCACCAACAGCCGGTCGCCGCGAGCTTGCGCCGCACCGCGATTCACCGCCGGCCCGAAACCGAGGTTGGCCCGGTTGTAGACGAGGCGAACGCGCTCGTCGTCGGCATAGGCCCGATCGAGCGCTTCGGGAATACCGTCGGTCGAACCGTTGTCGACGATGATGATCTCGACGGGCACGTCACTGGCGAGTGCGTGATCCACGCACTCGCGCGTAAACGGCCCGCTGTCGGCGAGCACGATGACGATAC
>NZ_JBFUJE010000065.1:0-13789 GCF_056401535.1 Luteibacter sp. P4_E6
CCTCGAAGGTTGTGTCGAGCGTAGCGCGTCGGCGCGGCGGCATCACGTGTGGATTGGCAGGGGCGCGGATCCGGCGTCGTCCGGCCAGCGGCCGGTGGCGCTGCTCCGCCAGAAGCGCAGGAAAAGGAGGATGGCAGCCATGCTCAGCCCGGCGATCAGACCCATCCACATGCCACGCGCGCCCAGGTCGTGGGGGAAGGCGAGCCACCAGCCCACCGGTACGCCCACGCCCCAATACGCGAACATGGTGATGCCCATCGGCACCCGTGTGTCCTTCAGCCCACGCAGGGCACCGTTGGAGGCGACCTGGATGCCGTCGGAGAACTGGAAGAAGCCGGCCAGGATCAACAGCTGCGAGGCCATGGCGATCACGGCGGGGTCGTTGGTGTAGAGACTGGCAATGGGGCGGGACAGAAGCAGCATGGTCCCGGAGGAGAGGAATTGGGTGACCAGCACCAGGGCGATGCCCGACATGCCGGCGTAACGCACGCCGGTGATATCGCGTCGGCCCGCGGCGTTGCCGACACGCACGGTGATGGCCATGGACAGGCCCAGCGGAATCATGAAAGCCACGGACGCGACATTGAGCGCCACGTGGTGGCTCGCCGTTACTGTCTCTCCGAGGCGGCCGATCATCAGGGCGACGGCGACGAACATGCCCGCCTCCATCAACAGGGTAACCGCCATCGGCAGGCCGATATTGAGCAGCTGGCCAATCTTGCGGAGGTCCGGCTTCGCCATGCGCTGCCGAAGATTGAGGTCACGGTAGTTGCGATGGTTGAAGATGTAGATCGCGAAACCGATCGTCTCCAGCCAGAGCACGATCGCCGTGGCCATACCGCTGCCCCGCGCGCCCATGACCGGGAAGCCGAGCTTGCCGTACATCAGGACATAGCCCAGCGGCGCCAGAATGAGCAGTCCGCCGAAGCTGAAGTACATCGACGGGCGCGGCATGGATAAGCCCTCGGAAAGACCTCGCAGGGCGAAATAGGTGGTGATCGCTGGCGCCGCGAAGCAGATGGCGTGCAGGAAGGCCGTCACGTCGGCACGCATCGATTCCACCACGCCGAACAGCGCCATCAAGGGCGAGGCATGCCAGACGGCGAACGTCATGAGCGCGCCGAGCACCCAGGCGATATAGAGCGCCTGATGGAAGATCGGGCCAACTTCGCCGCGCCGCCCCGCGCCGTCGAGTTGGGCAACCGTCGGCGGCACGGACATCATCGTGCCGAGGCCGAACACGAGCGCGAGCACCCAGATATTCACACCGGTAACCACCGAAGCCTGCGTATGCGCGCCCTGGTGTCCGGCGAGCACCGCGTCGACGACGTTGGGCGCCATGGCGGAGAGCTGCGCGAAGATCATCGGAAGGGCCAGCCGGACGGTGGCGCCGATCTCGCGACGCGCGCGGGCACGGTCGAAGGACATGGGGGAAAGCACGCAGGGAGGGCCGCCCATTGTAGCCACCTCCCATGCCATCATCAGAATTCGTAAGGGGAAAACACGGGGTTGTAAGGATGAACGAACTGAAGCCGTCGCCCGTCCTGCTGTGCGCGAACTGCACCGCGGCACTCCAGGGCGCCTTCTGTCACGACTGCGGCCAGTCCGTGAAAAGCGTGATCCAGCCGGTATCGCACATGCTCGAGGACGCGGGAGACCTGTTCTTCCACCTCGACGAACGCATCGTGCATACGCTGCCGCCGCTCTACACCAAGCCGGGGTTCCTCACCCTCGAATACTTCTCCGGACGGCGCGTACGGTATATCGCCCCCTTCCGGCTGATGTTCGTGTTCTGCCTGCTCGCCTTTTTCTTCATGCATCTGGCCATCGGCGACTTCAAGGTTGGCGGATCCGAAGGCACGGCACCGCGCGATTCGATCGACGCCTTCGCCGGCGCGAAGACGGCCGAAGAGGTCCACACGCTCTACGACGACCAGATCCACGAGGTGCGTACGGCCCGCAACGACCCCTCGCTACCGGGCGCCGCAAAGGCCGGCCTCGGCGCCGCCGCGGGCCTGATCCGGGAGGCGGCAAACACCCGTCTGGTGGCGCTCAAGGCAACCCCGATCCCCGCTGAGGCGGGCGAATCCGCACCAACTGAAGACCACCCTGGCCGGGGCGAGGCCAGGGTCGAGAAATGGTTCGGCAGCGATTCCAAAATTGATGTTGGCTGGTTTCCGGATGCGCTGAATCACCGGCTCAACGTCGCCTTCGGCCACTTGAAAGCCAATCTCATTCCGATCATGAACAAAGGACCGGGGAAGGATGAAGCGGTCCGTCGCATCCTGGACGGCTTCTTCTCTGTCCTGCCACAGACGATGTTCTTCATGATCCCGGTGTTCGCCCTGATCCTGAAGCTGTTCTATGTGTTCCGCCGACGGCTGTATATGGAGCACCTCATCGTCAGCCTGCATAGCCACGCCTTCATTTTCATCTCGTTGATGGGACTGATCCTGTTGAGCTTCGCGCGGGAGACCATTGCCCCCCGGCTCGCCCTGGCGGGAACCGCTATCGGCTTCGTGCAGTTCGCCATGTGGGTGTGGATACCGATTTACCTGCTGATGATGCAGAAGCGCGTCTACCGGCAGGGATGGCCCATGACTATCCTGAAGTACTGGTTGATAGGCAGCGCCTATTTCTGGCTGCTCCTGTTCGCGGTGGTCATAGCGGCCATCGTGGGCATGACCCACTAGGATTTTTTCCTACCGCGCAGGCGGTTGTGCACAGGCCCGAAGACCCCTTCGCTTTTGTCAAGGTTTTATAGATGCCAGATGAACGGCGCGGCAGCCTCATTTTTAAGTTATTGAAATAATGGAATATTTCAGTATGGTTAAAATCTACCCAAGGTAAGCCGAAGGGCCCAACCATGCGCCTTGGATGCCCCCCATCCGGAGCTCATCCACAGACTTATCCACAGGTCTTGTGGATAACATGGAAACCCCCTTTGGGGCGGGCACTTACCTTCGATTCCTCTTTTGGGGGATCTCATATCAGCCCAAGCCTATGGCGCACTGGTCAATCATTGACCAGCGAAATCGGCATAGGTCGTTAAACTAGGGGTCGCATGACCGCCGTCTTCCGTGTCGCCTTACCGGTGCCCCTCCTGACCCTGTTCGATTACCTGCCGCCCGAGGCAGGTATCGCGCAGGCGGGATCGCGCGTGCGCGTGCCGTTCGGACGGGGAGAAATGGTCGGCGTGGTGATCGATCCGGCGGCCGAAGCAGCGGTGGGTGTCAAGCGCCTCAAACGCGTGAGCGAGGTCCTCGACGACGCCCCCCTGCTCGATGCCGAACTCCTGGCCACCCTGGCCTGGGCAGCGGACTACTGGGCCGGCGCGCCTGGCGAGGCCTTCGCCAACGCGCTACCCCTGGCGTTGCGTGAGCCGCGGCCCTTGCCGGCGACCGGCCGGGAGGTCTGGGCGCTTACCACCCAGGGCCGCAGCGCCCGCGATGCCCGCAGCCGCAAGGGTGGTTCGGCCGCCTTGCTCGAGGCGCTCGTCGACGGCCCGCGCGCGGCCGACGAACTCGGCTTCGCCCTGCCTGAGTGGCGCGCCGCGGCGCGGCGCTTGGTGGACGCCGGCCTCGTCGAAAAAATGGAGCTGGAGGAAACGTCCCTGCCGGCTAGCCCTGCTCCCGGCCCGGCACTGAGCGAAGAGCAGGCGGCCGCGGTCGCCGCGATGGGCGAAGGATTCGGCCGCTTCCAGCCTTATGTCCTCGACGGTGTCACCGGCAGCGGCAAGACCGAGGTCTATCTCGCCCTGATCGAGCGGGCGTTGGCCGATGGCAAGCAGACCCTGCTGCTGGTGCCGGAGATTGGCCTGGCACCGCAGACGGTGCGGCGCCTGCGCGAACGGCTCGGCGTCACGATCGAGGTACTCCATTCCAATCTCGCCGAAGGCGACCGTGCGCGCGCCTGGCTGCGAGCACGAAACGGTACGGCGAAGGTGGTGCTCGGAACGCGTTCGGCGGTCTTCACACCGCTGCCGCATGCCGGCCTGATCATCGTCGACGAGGAACACGACGCCTCCTATAAGCAGCAGGAAGGCTTTCGTTACCACGCTCGCGACCTGGCCCTCGTCCGCGCCCGCGCCCATGGCGTGCCGGTGGTCCTGGGCTCGGCCACGCCGTCGCTGGAGACACTGGGCAACGTCGAGGCCGGGCGTTACCAGCGGCTGGTCCTGCGCGGCCGCCCCGGTGCCACGCAATCCACTCGCGTGCAGATCGTCGACATGCGGGCGCAGCGACTCGACCATGGCATGTCGCCCACCCTGATGAATGCCGTGGCGGCCTGTGTCGGACGCGGCGAACAGGCGCTGGTGTTCCGCAACCGACGTGGCTACGCCCCCGTACTCCTTTGCTACGACTGCGGCTGGCATGCGGATTGCCCGCGCTGCGACCGGCCCATGACCCTGCATGCCGGACGCCGTCGGCTGATCTGTCACCACTGCGACAACACCATGGCGGTGCCGACCGCCTGTCCGTCGTGCAAGTCGGCCAACATCAGCCCGCAGGGCCAGGGAACCGAGCGCCTTGAAGAGGCGCTCACGGCACGTTTTCCCGAGGTGCCGGTGGTCCGCATCGACCGCGAGACCACCCGCCGGCGCGATGCCTTCGGTGAGATCCTCGACGGCCTGCGCGAAGACAAGCCGGCGATCCTTGTCGGCACGCAGATGCTGGCGAAGGGACATGACCTGCCCAACCTCACCCTGGTGGCCATCGTCGGCGTCGACGAAGGCCTGCACAGCGTGGACTTCCGCGCCGGCGAGCGCCTCGCCCAACTCGTGGTGCAGGTGGCGGGCCGCGCGGGGCGCGCGAGCAAGCCGGGCAGCGTCCTGTTGCAGACACACCATCCCGATCACCCCATGCTGCACTCGTTGCTGCGTGGTGGTTACGCCGCCGTGGCGACCGAACTGCTCGAGGAGCGCCGGCTGCTGGAACTGCCGCCCTTCGCCCACCAGGTGCTGCTTCGCGCCGACGCACTGGGTCGCACCGAGGTCGACGCCTTCCTGGCCCAGGCCCATGCCGCCATCGGACCGCCGGGCGATTTACGAATCGCAGGGCCCATGCCCGCGCCCATGCCCCTGCGTGCCGGTCGCCACCGGGGCCAGCTGCTGGTCGAGGCCGGCTCGCGCGCGCGCCTTCACGCGTTCCTGCGGCCGTGGCAGCACGCGCTCGTGGGCCTGCCCGAGGCACGAAAAGTACGCTGGTCGCTGGATGTCGATCCGATCGATCTGTACTGACAGAACGCCGCATTGCTGAACCGAAACCTTTGGATGCCTACACGCCGGGGGCAATCGGCGCGACAATAGAGGTCTCCCAGGTAACGGAAACCCCAACGTGACCACTCAGCTCGAGCAACTGCGCAAGATCACCACCGTCGTAGCCGACACCGGCGACATCTCGGCCATCGCCAAGTACAAGCCGGAAGACGCGACCACCAACCCGTCGCTGCTGCTGAAGGCGGCCGGTATCCCGACGTATTCGGGCTACATCGACGAAGCCGTGCAGTGGGCCAAGGGCCAGAGCAACAAGCGCGAGCAGCAGCTGGTCGACGCCAGCGATCGCCTGGCCGTACTGGTCGGCCGCGAGATCCTGAAGATCGTCCCGGGCAAGGTCTCCACCGAGGTGGACGCCCGCCTCTCGTTCGACACGAACGCCTCGATCGACAAGGCCAAGCGCCTGATCGGCTTCTACGACGAACTCGGCATCAAGAAAGAACGCATCCTGATCAAGCTCGCTTCCACGTGGGAAGGCATTCGCGCCGCGGAAAAGCTGCAGAAGGAAGGCATCAACTGCAACCTTACCCTGCTCTTCAGCTTCGAACAGGCCGTGGCCTGCGCCGAAGCCGGCGTGTTCCTCATCTCGCCGTTCGTTGGCCGCATCTTCGACTGGTACGTCGCCAACACCGACAAGAAGACCTACGCACCGGCTGAAGATCCGGGCGTGCAATCCGTCCGTCGCATCTACGACTGGTACAAGCTGCATGGCTACGAGACCGTCGTCATGGGCGCCAGCTTCCGCAACATCGGCCAGATCCAGGCCCTCGCCGGCTGCGACCGCCTGACGATCGCTCCGGAGCTGCTCAAGGAACTGGACGAGAACACCACCGACCTGCCGGTCGCCCTGAAGGACACCGGCGCCAAGGAAGACAAGCCGGCCAAGCTCGACGAAGCGAAGTTCCGCTGGGGCCACAACGAAAACGCGATGGCCACCGACAAGCTCGGCGAAGGCATCCGCAAGTTCGCGGTCGACCAGCGCAAGCTGGAAGAACTGCTGGGCGCGAAGCTGTAAGTCTCGCTACACGGTGTCACGAGAAGGGGCCTCACGGCCCCTTTTTTTTGTTTATGCGACCGGCTTTGTGTGGGAGCCGGCTGCCACACCACTTTTTACCTACGGATCTTGAAGCCGAGCAATCGATCGACTGTCTTTCCATAGGGCGGTCGCAGCATCGCCGAGACGTCGAAGCGTGCCTGCCGATACACCGAACGAGCGTGGCTGAAAGTGCGGAAGCCGTCGACGCCGTGATACGCACCCATGCCCGACGGACCGACGCCGCCGAAAGGCAGCTCGTCCATTGTCAGGTGCAGAATCGTGTCGTTGATCGTCACGCCGCCGACCACCGTGCGTGCGAGAACACGCTCCTGCTCTTCGTGATCGTTGCCGAAGTAGTAGAGACTCAACGGCCGCTCGTGCGCGTTGATGTGCGAGATGGCGACGTCTATCCCGTCATACGGAATCACCGGCAGGATCGGCCCGAAAATTTCCTCGCGCATCACGTTCATCGTGTCGTTGGCACCGAGCACGACGGTCGGTGCGATACGACGATCGACGAACGTCTCCGCAGCTGATCCGAGCGAACGCACGGTCGCGCCCTTCGACGTCGCGTCGTCGAGATAGCCGAGCAGCCGCTCGTGATGACGCGTGTTGACGATCGATGTGTAATCGGGATTGTCGCGCAGCGTGGGAAACATGCCTGTCACTGCGCGCTGCAGCGCGTCGACGAACGTTTCCAAGCGATCCCGCGGAACCAGGGCGTAATCGGGTGCGACACACACCTGCCCCGCATTGAGCGTCTTGCCGAACATCAGTCGCTTCGCGGCGAGATCGAGATCCGCGTCGCGGCCGATGATGGCCGGGGACTTGCCGCCCAGTTCCAGCGTGACAGGCACGAGGTTCGCCGCGGCGGCGCGCATGACATGCCGCGCGACCGACGTCGCGCCGGTGAAGATCAGGTGGTCGAACGGCAGTGCGGAGAACTGTTCGCCCACATCGCTGCCACCCGTGATCACGGCGACCTCGCTCTCGTCGAAGCCCTTGGCGATCATCTGCTGCATCAGCGCGGACGATCGTGGCGTGAACTCAGACGGCTTGATCATCGCGCGGTTGCCTGCAGCAAGGATGCCGGCGAGGGGCGAGAAGGTGAGATTGAAAGGAAAGTTCCAGGGCGAAATCAGACCGACCACGCCCTTGGGCTGGTAGTCGACCCAGGCGCGTGCGCCGAGCAAGGCGAGTGCGGCGGGCGTGACCGGACGCGGGTCACGTCGCATCCAGCGGCGCACGTGCTTCTTCGCGTGCTTGAGGGGATCGATGGACGCCGCGACGTCGGTGATCAATGAACCCTGCACGGAGCGATGCCCGAAGTCATCGCGCAGGGCGTCGGCGATGTCTGCCGAGTGATCGACCAGGAGGCCGATGGCGCGATCGAGCCGATCGATACGGACAGCTACCGACGGCGAGCCATCGGTCAGCTGGGCGAGCTTCTGGCGTTCGAGGATGACATGCATGGCGCCGAGTGTACGGCGCCGGGGGTGGCCGTGGCGGGCAGTGCTTTTTTGTAGGAGCCGATTCATCGGCGATTCCTGCGGAGAGGGGCATCGGGAATGACGCGAGCACCCATCGCCGATGAATCGGCTCCTACAACGGCAGCGAGGCTTTACCCCTGGGACCAGCCGCCGCCAAGGGCGCGGATCAGCTGGACGCTGGCGCGTAGTTGTTGCGTTTCGAGGTCGATCACGCTGCGGCGGGCCGTGAGGGCATCGGTCTGTGCCTGGACCACGTCGAGGTAGCCGACCGCACCGTTACGGTAACGATTCATCGACAGGTCCACCGAACGCTGCGCGGCGTCGGCGGCGGCGCGCTGATCCGTGAGCGCCGTGCCGAGGTCGCGCAGCAGGACGAGGTTGTCCTCCACCTGGGCGAAGGCGTTGAGCACCACGTCCCGATACGTCGCGCCGGCCTCGTCGGTCGCCGCCTTCGCGGCATCCACGACCGCCTTGCGGCGACCGCCATCGAACACGCTCAGCAGCAAGGTCGGGCCAATCGACCAGAAGCGGTTCGGCGCGGTGGCGATGCTGGCCCACGCGCTACTTTGCCAGCCACCCTGGGCGTCCAGCGTGAGCTGCGGAAAATAAGCGGAGCGTGCCACGCCGACACGCGCATTGGCCTCCGCTGTACGCCGTTCCGCGGCCGCGATGTCCGGGCGACGCTGGAGAATCACCGACGGTACGTCGAGCGGAATGGTTGGCACCGTCACCTGTGCGTCGTTCGTGGCGAGGGTAAAGGTCGATGCGGAATCGCCGACGAGCACCGCAATCGCATGCTGGATCAGTGCACGCTGCGCCTGTGCCTGGGTCAACTGTGAACGCGCGTTGGACAGCTGTGTCTGCGCGCGGGCCACGTCCAGACCGGACGAGATCCCGCCCTCGTGCCGCGATTCAGTGAGCTCCAGCGCGCGACTGAACGCGACGATGCTCTCGTTAAGCACCTTTACCTGCCGATCGAGACCGTTGAGCTGGAGATAGCTGTCGGTCAGCTGGGCCTGCAGGCTGAGACGCGCGGAGGCGAGATCCCCCGCCGCGGCCGCCTGCTCGGCGGTGCCGGCGGCGACAGTGTCGCGCACGCGACCCCACAGATCGACTTCGTAGTCCGCCTGCGCGCCGATCGTGTACGAGTTGTACAGGGAAGGCGAGGTGGTGCCACGAAGCGGACGCGTATCCGATTCACGGTCCCGCTGGCCATTGGCATTCAGGCCGAGCGTCGGAAAGAGCGCGGACCGCACCTGCCGGGTAAACGCCTCGGACTGCTCGTAATGCGCAAGTGCGGCGGCGAGACTCGCGTTGTTCGCGATCAGCTTCGTCTGCAGGTCATCGAGGCGCGGGTCGCCATAGAGCTTCCACCAGGCATCGCGGTCGAGATGGTCAGCCGGCTTCGCTTCGGTCCAGGGCGAATTCGCGTTGGCGTACTGGTCGGCGACCGGTACGTCGGGGACCTTGTACGTGGGCGCGAGCGAGCAGGCCGAGATGCCCAGCGACACGAGGGCGGCAAGCGCACCGGCCCGGTACACGCGGAGGCCGCTGGCGGAATCAGGCCTTCGGAGCATGGTCGCCTTCCACCTTCTTCGGCGCGCTGACGCGCACGGTGTCACCGTCGGCCAGGCCATCGGGCGGGCTTTCGATCAGGCGATCACCCGCGGCGATTCCCGAGCCCAGCTGGATCGTCTTGCCGAAGTCGCGCGTGATCGTGACGTCCTTGAACTTCACTTTGTTCTGGGCGTCGACCAGGGCGACGCGAAGGCCGCGATCGTCGTACACGACCGCGCTCGCGGGCACACTGAACAAGGTGGCATTCGCCGGGAGGCCGAAGGTCGCGCTCGCATAGCTACCCGGAAGCAGCTTGCCGTCCTTGTTATCGACCGAGACTTGCACGAGCGTCGTACCGGAGGCTGCGTTGATCGCGGCGGACGACGATTCAATCGTGCCGGTGAACGTCTGGCCCGGGTACTCGGGCACCGTGAGCTTCACCGGCTCGCCCGGCTTGATCGCCGGGGCGTAGTTCTGCGGCACGTTCACGTACATGCGCAGCTTGCGCGTATCGGACACCACGAACAGTTCCTGCCCCACCCCACCGGCATTGATCAAAGCGCCGACATCCGTCTCGCGGGCCGTTACCGTGCCGTCAAACGGCGCGGTGAGCTTGGCGTAGCCCTTCAGCGCCTGGATGCGTTCGAGATTCGCGGCCGCGGCCGCGGCGAGCGCGTGCTTGGCGTCGTAATCACCCGTCTTCTCATCGACCTCCTGCTTGGACACCGAGTCGGAGTCGCGCATGTCCTTCCAGCGCGTGGCCGTCGTCTGTGCCAGCGATTCATTGGCGCGTGCGCTGGCGAGGTCCGCCTTCGCCTGGAGCAACTGCTGGTCGAGGTCGGGTGTCTCGATCTCGCCGAGGACATCGCCGGCCTTCACCTTCTGGCCGATATCGACTTTCCAGTACTTCAGGTAGCCGCTGGTACGCGCGAAAATAGGCGCGCGGGCGTATGCCTGGAGGCGGCCCGGCAGGTTCAGGTCACCGCCGCCCTGTCCACTGTGCGGCGACACGACGTTGACCGTTGGCGTGGCCTGGTCGTCCGTCCATGTACGCAGCTTGCGCGAATCGTTCGCGCGGGTGGCGACGCCGGCCACCACGATGGCAAGGACCACGATGGCGGCGATGATGCCGGCCAGACGGAGTCGGCGCGGCGGCGGAGTGTGCAGGGTTTCAGGCGACATGGACGGGCTCCCCGGGATTCACCGGGCTGTGGGACGGGTGACCACGACGCGCGTGGATCATGCTGAAAACGACGGGGACGAAGAACAGCGTGGCAGTGGTAGCGAAGAGCAGGCCGCCGATCACGGCGCGACCGAGCGGGGCGTTCTGCTCGCCGCCCTCACCGAAGCCCATGGCCATGGGCGCCATGCCGATGATCATTGCCAGCGCGGTCATCAACACCGGGCGGAAGCGAACGAAGCCACCTTCGAGTGCCGCGGCGGTCGCGTCGCCGAGTACGTCGAGACGCTCGCGACAGAAACTGACCACAAGGATGGAGTTGGCCGTCGCCACGCCCATGCACATGATCGCGCCCGTCAGCGCGGGAACGGACAAGGTGGTGTGGGTGGCGAACAACATCCAGATGATGCCGGCGATGGCGGCAGGCAACGCCGTGATAATCACGAACGGATCGCTCCACGACTGGAAGTTCACCACGATCAGAAGGTAGATCAGCACGATGGCGCCGAGCAGGCCGAAGATAAGGCCGGAGAACGAATCGTTCATCGTCTGCACCTGGCCCAGCAACGCGGTGGACGATGCCTTCGGCAGAAACTTCTTGTTCGCCTCCACGATCTTCTGGATGTCGGCGGAGACGGCACCGAGGTCACGATCCTGCGTGGTGGCGTAGATCTCGACCATCGGCTGGATGTTGTACTGGCTGATCACGGCATTGGTCGCCGTGCGCGAAACATGCGCGATACCGCCGAGGATCTGCGATCCACCCGTGCCGGAGCTCGGGCTGATCGGCACGTTCTCGAGATCGGGCAAGGTGTCGAGGCTGTACTGCGGCGTCTGCATGACGATCGGGTACGACACGCCGTTCTGCGGGTTCAGCCAGAAGGTCGGCGCGATCTGGCTCGAGCCCGCGAGGTTCACGCCGAGGCTGGCGGTCACGTCACGCTCGTTGATTCCGATTTCCTGGGCACGGCTGCGATCCACGTCGATGTTCAGCGTGGGCACCGCGTTCGATTGCTGGATACGTGCATCGGCCACGCCGGGCACGCGACGGATGTCGCGAAGCAAGCGGTCCGCGTAGGCGAAGTTGGCGGCAAGATTAGGACCGCGTATCTGCAGGTCGATGGGTGCCGGCGATCCGAAATTGAGGATCTGGCTGGTGATGTCGGCGGGCGGGAAGGAGAACGTGACGCCCGGGAACTCACGCGGCAGCTGCTCGCGAAGCTTGCGGACGTAATCCGGTGTCGAGGCGTGGCCCTCGTTCAGCGCGATCTCGATATCGCCGTCCTGCGAGCCGATCGTTCCCGTGTTGTTGTACGTATTGTTGATGCCCGACGACGACAGGCCCATGTTGTCGACCACGGTGCCCAGCTCTTCCTTCGGGATGATCCGGCGCACGGCATTGGTCACGTCGGCGAAGAGACGCGCACTTTCCTCCACGCGCGTTCCGACCGGCGCGCGCACATGCATCAGGATCTGGCCCGCATCCACCGATGGGAAGAAGTTGCGGCCCAGCATAGGCACCAGCGCGAAGGTCAGGATCACGAAAGCCAGGAAGCAGGCAGCGAACACCTTGCGGTGATGCAGCGCCAGCTTGAGCAGGTCGTGATAGCTCTCGCGAGTCCTCTCGAAGCCCGCCTCGAACCGGCGCTGGAAGCGAACCAGCGGATTGCGCGACGGCTTCTTCCCTTCGCCATGCGGATCGTCGTGAGTGTGCTTGTGAAGCATGTACTTCGCCATCGTCGGTACCAGGGTACGCGAGAGGATGAACGAGGCCGTCATGGAGAACATCACCGCTTCGGCCATGGGCACGAAGAGGAAGCGCGCCACGCCGGTCAGGAAGAACATCGRCACGAACACGATGCAGATGCACAACAGCGCCACGAAGGCCGGGGCGAAGATCTGCGCGGCGCCATCGATGATCGCCGGTTCGACGTCCTTGCCCTGCTCCAGGTGCCAGTTGATGTTCTCGATGGTCACCGTGGCGTCGTCGACGAGGAGGCCGACCGCGAGCGCGAGACCACCCAGTGTCATGATGTTCATCGTCTCGCCGATAGCCGACAGCGCGGCGATCGCAGCGAGGATCGCCAGCGGGATCGACGTGGCGATGATCAGGGTCGAACGCCAGCTGCCAAGGAACAGCAACACCATGAGGCTGGTGAGCGCTGCCGCGATGATGCCCTCGCGGATCACGCCTTCGATGGCGGCGCTGACGAAGAGCGACTGATCGCCGATCGGCACGATCGTCAGGTTCGGCGGCAGCCCGTCCTTCATCGCCTTCACGCGATCCTTGATCCCGGCGATGATCGCCAGGGTGGACGCGGAGCCGTTCTTCAGCACCGTCATCAGCACTGAGCGATCACCGTTGACGTGCACGATGTTGGTCTGCGGCGGCGAGCCATCGCGCACGTGGGCAACGTCGCGCACGAAAACGGTGGCACCGTTGACGCTCTTGATGGGCAGGTTGCCGAGTTCGTTGATATCGGACGGTGCGTTGTTGAGCTGCAGCGTGTACTCGTACCGCCCGATCTTCTGCGTACCGACCGGCGTGATCAGATTCTGTGCGGCCAGGGCATTGGCCACGTCCTGCGCCGATAGCCCACGCGCCTGCAGCGCCGGCGGATCGATGTCGATCTGCACCTGGCGCGTCTTGCCGCCAAACGGATACGGGATCGCCGCACCCGCCACCGACGTCAGCTGCGGACGGATGTTGTTGAGGCCGAGATCGCCGAGGTTCTGCTCGGTGAGGCCCTCGCCAGACAACGCCAGCTGGATGATCGGAACCGTCGAGGCGCTGTAGTTCAGGATCAGCGGGGGCGTGGTACCCGGGGGCAGCTGGCGCAGCAGCGTCTGCGAGACGGCGGTCACCTGCGCGTTGGCCGTCTGGATGTTGACCGTGGGCTGGAAGAAGATCTTGACGATACCGAAGCCGTTGATCGAGCTGGCTTCGATGTGCTCCACGTCGTTCACTGTCGTGGTCAGCACGCGCTCGAAGGGCGACGAGACGCGACCGGCCATCTGGTCCGGCGGCAGCCCGGTGTACTGCCAGACCACCGCGATCACGGGAATGTTGATGTTGGGGAATATGTCCGTCGGCGTGCGCAGGGCCGCAAGCGGTCCCACGATCAGGATCAGCAAGGCGAGGACGACAAATGTATACGGCCGCGTTAAAGCGATCCGGACGATGTCAAACATGAGGGACGGATTCCGGGCGTGATGTTGCGTCGCAGCGGATTTTGCGCCCGTACCTTCGT
>NZ_JBFUJE010000066.1:0-13686 GCF_056401535.1 Luteibacter sp. P4_E6
GGCCGTGGCCAAGGAGCTCGCCCAGGCCCTGGATATCCACGAGCTGGTCAAGGTCAAGCTCTCCGGAGGCGACAAGGACGAGCGCCAGGCCCAGATCGACTTTCTGACCAGCCAGACCGGCTCCGAAAAGGTCCAGGAAATCGGCCATATCGTCGTCCTGTTCCGCCGGAACGAGCAGGACCCGAAGCTCGCCCTGCCCCGGTAACCCGCCATGGACCTCTCGTTCGAGCACCCTGGCGAGTACCTCTTCGTGCGCCGGGTGGGCGCGAACACGGTCACGATCGTCGACCGCGACTTTCACAAGAGCCTCCTCCTGACCCCGGAAAAGGTCGTGGAAGACTGGCCTGTAACCGACGCGAAGCAGCTCACCCTGGCCGATGTCGCTCTCATCGCGGACCTGAAGCCCGAGCTGGTCATCATCGGCACCGGCGAGCGCCAGGTCTTTCCGCCTGCTGAAGTCATGGCCGGCTTCCTGCGTCAGGGCATCGGCGTCGAGGCGATGACCAACGGCTCGGCCGCCCGCACCTACAGTCTCCTGGCCGGTGAGGGCCGTAAGGTCCTGGCGGCCTTCATCCTGCCCCAAGGCTAAGAACGCCATGCGCATCCTCATTCTCGGGGCCGGCGGGACCGGCGGTTACTTCGGCGGTCGCCTGCACCAAGGTGGCGCGGACGTGACGTTCCTGGTTCGACCAGACCGGGCACGGGCACTGGATGCGAACGGACTCATCATAAAAAGCCCGTTCGGCGATGCCACCCTGACGGTGAAACACGTCACGGCCGACACGGTCGCCGCGGCAGGCGCTTTCGACCTGGTCCTTCTTTCCTGCAAGGCGTACGACCTGCATTCGGCGATCGAGGCGATCGACCCGGCGGTCGGCGAGGCCACGGCGATCCTGCCGATCCTCAACGGGCTGGCCCACTATCCGGTGCTCGACAATCGCTTTGGTCCGGACCGGGTCATCGGCGGCATGTGCGTCATCAGTGCCGCGAAGGGGCCGGCGGGCGAGATCCTGCACTTTGGCAACGGCGCATCGGTGACCTTCGGCGAGCGCGACGGTAACGATCATGGCGGCCGTTGTGGGGCCATAGCGGATGCTTTCGCCAAGGCGAACGTCGACCACACGCACTCATCCGATATCGAACGCGATCTCTGGGCCAAGTTCTCCTTCCTCGCCACCCTCGCCGGCGCAACCTGCCTGTTCCGCGCCAGCGTCGGCGACATCGTCGCCACGGACGACGGTCGCCAACTCACTGAGCAGATGTACGAGGAATGCCTGGCCGTGGCCCGCGCGTCGGGTCACGCCGTGCCAGATAACGCCCGCGCATTTGCCTGGAAAACGCTGACGCAGGAAGGCTCGCCGCTGACGGCGTCCATGCTCCGCGACCTCGAATCCGGGCAGCGCATCGAAGCCGACCACATCGTCGGCGACATGTTGCGACGTGCGCGGGATGCGGGGATCAGGGCACCGATGCTGGAGGTGGCGTTTGCGCACCTGCAGGCGTTTGAAGCCCGGCGTAAGCGGCAAGGCTAGACAGCTCTGTGTAGGAGCCGATTCATCGGCGAGCTTTTCCTTCGGCAGGGGGGGGGCTGGCTTCGGCGGGGGCTGGAGGCTAGCAACCGGAAGGTGCCGCTGCTGCGCAGCGGGTTTATTTGCCATTCGCCGATGAATCGGCTCCCACATGTGCCTATCTATTTTGCCGGCAGATACTGCAGCGGATCGACCGGATTGCCGTCGCGGCGAATCTGGAACTGGAGTTCGTCGCGCGTCGCGCCGCTCGAACCCATTTCCGCGACCGACTGGCCGGCTTTTACCTTCTCGCCTTCCTTGACCAGTCGCTTGCGGTTGTGGCCGTAAGCGGAGAGGAAGCTGTCGCTGTGCTTGATGATCACCAGCTCGCCGTAACCGACCAGGCCATTGCCGCTGTAGACCACCACGCCATCGGCGGCGGAACGGACCGGGTCGCCGGCCTTGCCGCCGATTTCGATACCGGGAATGGCGTCGCTCGATGAGAATTTCTTCAACATCGTGCCGTCGGCAGGCCAGCGCCAGGCGATACCGCCCGCGCTGCGCGAAGCGCCGCTGGTGACGATGGGCGTGGCGGCAGAGGGATTCTCCACAGGCGCCGGTGCCGGGGCGGGCACGTTCGGTGTGCTCGGCGGCGGCACCGGAACAGGAACGACGGACTCTGCAGGCTTTCCAGCCACGACGACCGGCGTGTTCGTCGTAGTCGCSGGTGCCGGAACGGGCGGGGGCGCTACGTCAGCGTCCGTCACAGCCTGGAAGGCGGGCTGCGCGGGCGGTGGCGTGCCATGGGGCGGACTACCGCCAGGCGGCGGCGCCGCCACGACGACCGGCGCGGCGTGCGCCGGGGCTGGCTTGTTGTCGTGCCCCGGCGGCGAGAGCCGCAGGTCCTGGCCCGGCCAGATGGTGTACGGCGAATCGATGCCGTTCCACCCGGCAAGGTCGCGAAAATCGACTTTGTTGCGGAAGGCAATGCTGTAGAGCGTGTCGCCCTTCATCACCCGATAGCTGCCGCCCGGTGGCGCCGGGGGTGGCGTCGCGGCGTGCGTGGGCGTGTAACCACCGGGGCTGCGCGTGACGACAACGGAACTGCGCGTGACATCGCAACCGGCCACGAGCACGGCGGCCGACAGCACGCCCGCCAGGGCGAGCGGGCGGATCATGAGCATCGCGGATTTCCTTTCACGGGCACTCATCGCAGCAGGAACCACCACACGGCCAGGAGGACGACTGCAACGATAGCAGCCCAACCTATCCACTCTATGTGTTTATGCAGGACCCGTTCGGCACGTTCACCGAACAGCCGGACAAGCAAGGCCAGCAGCCAGACCCGCTTGCCCCGGCCAATCAACACGCAAAGCAGGAAGGGCAGCAGCGGCACGCCGACGATGCCGGCGGCCCAGGTCACGAACTTCATCGGCACGACCGGCTGCAGCGCCGCCATCGCCAGCACGACGTAAAGGCCGAACGAATGCGCGGCCATGTCGGCCTGCAGGCTGGCCACGCCCTTCTCGATAGGGGCGAGCAGGTGCATCGACTCGAGGAGGGGCTTCAATGCCTCGTAGGCGTAGTGCCCGAGCATGTAGCCCACCAGCGAGCCCGCCAGTGAAAACAGCAGGCTCCAGTTCGCGTAGCGGAACGCCTTGCGCGGCTCGGCCAGCATCATCGGCGCGAGCATCACTTCCGGCATGATCGGGAAAATGAAAGCTTCGACGAAGGACAGCCCCGCCAGATAGCGGACGGCGTGGCGATGACGCGCCCAGACGATGGCGCGTTCGTAGAGAGAACCAAACATCCGCATTCAGCGGTTTTCCCTGTAGTGGAGGCGCATCAACCGATGCCGCCGAGCAGCGGCACGAAGCTGACTGCACCGAGTTCTTCCCGGATCACGTCGCCGTTCTCACCCTTGCGCAGGCGCAGGAGCACTTGCTGGCTCGGGCTACCCACCGGCGCGACGAGCACGCCGCCGGGCTTCAGCTGATCGAGCAGCTTCAGGGGCACGCGATCGCCCGCGGCCGTGAGGATGATCGCGTCGAAGGGCGCATCCGACTCCCAACCCAGTTTGCCGTCGTCGTGCCGCGAACGGAGGTTCTCGATCCCGAGCTGACGGAACCGGCGACGGGCCTGGCGCAGCAATTCTTCGATCCGCTCGACCGTGTACACCGTCGTCACAATGCCGGCGAGTACGGCGGCCTGATAACCGGAGCCCGTGCCGATTTCGAGCACGCGGTCGGGCACGCCGTGTTCGATCAACGCTTCGGTCATCCGGGCGACGATCCATGGCTGCGAAATGGTCTGGCCATGGCCGATCGGTAGCGCGGTATTTTCATAAGCGCGAGAGTGCAGCGCCTGGTCGATGAAATGATGGCGTGGCAGTTGCCGGATGACTTCGAGCACCCGCTCGTCGCGGATGCCCTCCTCGACCAGTTTCGCGACCAGGCGGTCGCGTGCGCGTTGCGACGTCATTCCTTCGCCGCGGAGCGCCGACGCAGGCAGGGCATGCAGATTCACCACCTCAGGCCGCCTCCTCGTTGTCCATCGCCGAAGACAGYGGGAGCATCCAGCTACTGACCTTCTCCAGCGCCTGGAAGCGCGTGAGATCCGTGTGGATCGGCGTGACCGAGACGAAACCACGGCTGACCGCGTTGAAATCGGTGCCGGGGCCGGCATCGTCGATCTCGCCCGGCGGACCGATCCACCACATGGTGCGGCCACGCGGATCTTCCGTGCGGATGGCCGGCGCCGCGCGATGGCGCTTGCCCAACCGGGTCACTTCGAACCCACGGATTTCCGCCCACGGCAGGTCAGGCACGTTGACGTTGAGGATGGTGTCCGCCGGCAAGGGATCGACGATCAGGCGACGCATGATCATCAACACCGCGCTTGCCGCCGAATCGAAGTGACGGCCGGAGCCTTCCCTGGTCACCAGGGAAACGGCGATAGCCGGAAGGCCGAGGAACCGCCCTTCCATGGCCGCCGACACCGTGCCCGAGTAGATGACATCGTCACCGAGGTTGGCGACGTTGTTGATCCCTGAGACGACGATGTCGGTCTCATGGTCGAGCATACCGGCCAGCGCCAGGTGGACGCAGTCGGTCGGGGTGCCCGAAACGCGGTAGAAGCCGTTCTCCATGCGGTGGGCACGGATGGGCGCATCGAGGGTGAGCGAATTGCTTGCGCCAGAGCGATCGCGGTCGGGGGCGACCACGGTCACCGTGCCGAACTCGGCCAGACGCCCGGCGAGAATCCGGATGCCCGGAGCCTCCACGCCGTCGTCGTTGCTAACCAGAACTTGCATGCTGATCCAGATCGAAAATCGGGTGCGGCGGCCCTATATCGACATGGCCGCCCGACCGGTCCAAGTCTACCGGAGCGGGCAGCGGGATTCACGAAACGCGGCTAGGATGAGGGCAATGAAGCGACGCACGCCACCCCTGCATGACGACGATAGCCGGCTCTTTCGTGAGGCGATCGGCGACGTTCGGCCCATGGCGCCCGTGGAGTCGCTGCCGGAGCGCCCGCGCCCCGAACCGTATCCGCACATGCGCGATGCCGACGAGGCCGCCGTCCCGGCGGAGTCGCTGCTGTTCGACTACGACCCTGCCGATCTCGAAGTGGGTGAAGAACTGTCGTATCTGCGCGACGGCTACCCGCCGAAGCTGCTGAAACAGCTCAAGCGCGGCCAGTTCAGCATCCAGGCTGACGTGGACCTCCACCAGATGAATGCCGCCGCCGCGCAAATGACGATTGCCGAGTTTCTCGCCGAGTGCCGTCACGATGGGATTCGCTGTGTGCGAATCATCCACGGCAAGGGCCTGCGCTCGAAAGCCGCGGGCCCGGTCTTGAAGGGCCTCACGGACCGGCTACTGCGGCGGCGGGACGACGTAGTGGCGTTTGCGTCGGCGCGGCCGATGCAGGGCGGCACGGGAGCGGTCGTCGTCCTGCTGAAAGGCTGAAGACCTGCGCAGATCTTGTGTAGGAGCCGATTCATCGGCGAATGGGTGCTGGCGGCGGACTGGCCCGCTGCCGCGGGATCGCCGATGAATCGGCTCCTACAGGGTTACGGCGACTTCGCGGAGAACCGTCGTCGCGTACGCCCCGGCCGGCAAGCCGAACGACACTTCCAGCGCCCCATCGTCGAGCCAGCGCCACGTCATATCGCGCGGCAGCAAGCGTAACGCGCGACGCTCCTGATCCATGCGAATCCCGTTCAGCCCCTTCGCCAGATCCTCGTCACGCGCAGCCACCGCGCGCTCGAGTTCACCGACCGCGCCGGCCGATGGCGGCTCGCCGTCACCCCACAACGGACCGGACGGATGAATATCGAAACGCGCGAGACGCTCCGCCAGCGTGTCGTTGAACGCTTCCGGGCCAAACCACGAACGCGAACCCTCGAGCGACCAGATCTCGCCCTCCATCGGTGTGTCCCACTGCCCTGCCCCGACGCGTTCTGCCAGCACGCCATTGAAGATGTGCGAGCGTGCGGCCGAAAGCAGGATGGAACGCTTGTCGCGATCGACGCGGCGACCACCGAACATCTGCTTCGCCTGCGCCACGTTGTTGCCGCCGAGGCCGAAACGCTGCTCACCGAAGTAATTGGGCACGCCGCGCTTCGCGATCGCATCAAGGCGCTCTTCGGCTGCAGCGCGATCTCCCTCCACCTCACGCAGCACCAGGACGAAACGGTTGCCGCGCAGGGCGCCACGCTTGATCTTGCGCGAATGACGAGCGGAGGAAAGGATTTTCAAGTCATCGGACGGCAGCGCCGACCAGTCGGGATCGGCCTTGCCCGGAAGGTGCACGGTAAATACCTGGCGCGTGACCGCGTGGCGATCCTTCATGCCGGCGTAGCCGACATTCATCGGCTGGATGCCGGCGAACTTGGCGAGTTCGCGCGCCGCCCACTCGGTATTCGCGCCGCGCTTCTCCACCAGGAGAAACGCATGCTCGCCAGCGCCGTCGGCTTCGTAACCGAGGATTTCCTCGACGAAGAAATCCTCGGGCGCGGAACGCAGGCGGCCACGCAGCGGCGGGGCGCCGAAGGCGAAGGGAAGTTCGTTGTCTGTCATGTCTTGCGGCCTTCTAGAGCAGGAAAATAGTCGCCAGCCCCAGGAAAATGAAGAAACCGCCGCTATCGGTCACGGCGGTGATGAGCACGCTGGAGCCCAGCGCGGGGTCGCGACCGAGCTTGACCATCAGCATGGGAATGCCGACGCCCATGAAGGCGGCGAGCAGGAGATTCAGTGTCATGGCGGCCGTCATGACCAGGCCAAGCGCGGGATTGCCGTAGAGCAGCCATGCGGCGATGCCGATCACGGTGCCCCAGACCAGGCCGTTGAACAAGGATACGCCCAGTTCTTTGCGCCAGAGCCGGCGCACCTGCGAAGGACCCACCTGATCCAGCGCCATGGCGCGAACGATCATGGTGATGGTCTGGTTGCCCGAGTTACCACCGATACCGGCCACGATGGGCATCAACGCGGCCAGCGCGACCAGCTTCTCGATGGAGTGCTCGAACAGGCCGATCACGCGCGAAGCGACGAAGGCCGTGACCAGGTTGATCGCAAGCCACGCCCAACGGTTGCGCACGGACTTCCAGACCGAGGCGAAGATATCTTCCTCTTCGCGCAGACCGCCGCGCGACAGCGCTTCGGTCTCGCTCTCCTCGCGAATGAAGTCCAGCATCGCATCCACCGCAATACGACCAATCAGGCGCATGCCCGCATCGACCACCGGCGCCGTGACGAGGTCGTAGCGTTCGAAGGCCTGGGCCACGTCGTACGCGTCGTCTTCCGGGCGGAACGTATTCACGTCCGGCGCCATGATGTCGTGGACCATCTTGTCCGGTGAGTTCACCAGCAACCAGTGCAGCGGCAGCACGCCGGTCAGCACGCTGTCCCCATTGACCACGAACAACTTGTCGGTCTGCGCGGGCAACTCGTCGAAACGACGAAGGTATCTCAGCACCACTTCGAGGCTGATGTCTTCGCGGATGGTGACCATGTCGAAGTCCATCAGCGCGCCAACCTGGTCGTCCTTGTAGGACATGGCGGCCTGCACGCGCTCGCGGTCCTGCGCGTCGAGGCTGGCCATGAGTTCGGGCAGCACTTCGGTCGGCAGATCGTCGACGAGGTCAGCGAGCTCGTCGGCATCCAGCGGTTCCACCGCGGCGAGAATCTCGCGGTCGTCCATGTCCGCGATGAGCGATTCGCGCACCGAGTCGGACACTTCGAGCAGGATGTCACCGTCGCGGTCGCTGCGAATCAGTTGCCAGACGGCGAGGCGGTCTTCGAGCGGTAACGATTCGAACACGTCGGCGAGATCGGCCGGATGCAGGCCGTCGAGGAGTGCCTGGAGCTGCGCATCGGCCGCGCCGAGGGGTGAGTCATCACGATCGGGCGCCGCGCCGGCGAACGCCAGCAAGCCTTCACGGCGACGCAGCAGATCGGTAATCGCCTCCAGCCTGTCGTGCAGGCGCGGCGTGGCGGCGCGTGACTCGCCTTCGCTCATGCTCGCTGGACCAGCACCGTCGCCAGGGCAGCAATGCCCTCGCGGCGCCCCGTGAAACCGAGGGTTTCCGTGGTGGTCGCCTTGATGCTGATGCAGTCGATGTCGACACCGAGATCGGCGGCGATAACCTCACGCATGGCCTGCGCGTGCGGCCCCACCTTCGGCGCTTCGCAGATGACCGTGATGTCGGCATTGCCGAGGGAGTAGCCGCGCTCGGCGAGCATGTTCGCCACGGCACGAACGAAGCTACGGCTATCCGCGCCCCGCCACGCTTCGTCCGACGGCGGGAAATGCTTGCCGATATCACCCAGTGCCAGCGCGCCGAGCAGCGCATCGCAAAGCGCGTGCAGGACGACATCGCCGTCCGAATGCGCAAGCACGCCCTGCGAGTGCGCCACGCGCACGCCGCCAAGCATCACATGGTCGCCTTCACCGAAGGCGTGGACATCGAATCCTTGTCCGATACGCATTAACGAGTTCTCCCGAGCAGGAACTCCGCCAGTGCGAAATCCGCCGGCGTGGTCACCTTGATGTTGTCTTCCGAACCTTCCACGAGCAACGGCATGACGCCCGTGCGCTCCATCGCCATCGCTTCGTCGCTGACAACGATACCTTCCGCGGCGGCAAGGGCGAGTGCATGCGCCAGTGCGCCGCGCCGGAACATCTGCGGCGTGAATGCCCGCCATCGACCTTCGCGCGGTTCGGTGGCGGTGCTGTGACAGCCTGCGTCTGCCCGCTTGAGGGTATCGCGCAGGGGGGCGCCAAGCAGACCACCCTCCCCGCTGCCTGCCTGGTCGATCAGGCGCGTGATGTCGTCGGCACGCACGCACGGCCGCGCGGCATCGTGGACCAGGACGAAGTGATCCTGCGCGACGGCGGGCGGCAAGGCGAGCACGCCGGCCAGAACGGAATCGCTGCGTTCACCACCGCCGATGGCAGTGATGAGCGGCTTGCCGCCGATCGCGTCGACGGCAGAAAAATGGGGGTCGTCCGCCGCGATGACGACGACCAGCCCGGCGATGCAGGGATGCGCCGCCAGGCGTTCGAGCGTGTGATCGAGCAAGGGGCGACCGACAAGTGGCTGGTACTGCTTCGGCCGATCGCCACCGGCCCGGACGCCTCTGCCGGCGGCCGGAACCACGCACCACAGCGCATCCATCACTGCGTGCCAGGACCGACGGGCGGCGGAGGCGGCGGCGCGCTGGTCGCCGCTCCCGGCTCGACGATCTGGTAGAAGGTCTCGTTTGGCTTGATCAGGCCAAGCTCCTGGCGCGCACGCGCTTCCGTCGCCTGTTCACCGTGTTTGAGATCTTCCACGTCTGCGGCAAGCGCCTGGTTACGCTTGAGCAGCGTCGCGTTTTCCTCGGTCTGCTTCTGGACCGATGCGCGTAAGGAATCGACCTCGGCCATGCCCCCACCGCCGACCCACAGCTTCAGCTGCAGCGCGATGAGGACGATGACGAGGATCAGGCCGATCCAGCGCAGGAGTGCCGCGTTGCTCAAGGCACGACTCAGCCGGGCAGCTTGGACAGGCTCGGGAACGCATCCCGGCCGGCGTAGCGGGCCTTCGCGCCGAGGGCTTCCTCGATGCGCAGCAGCTGGTTGTACTTGGCCACGCGATCGGTGCGGCACAGCGAACCGGTCTTGATCTGGGTCGCGGTGGTCGCCACGGCGATGTCCKAGATCGTGGTGTCTTCGGTTTCGCCGGAGCGGTGCGACACGATGGCCGCGTACTTCGCGCGATGCGCCATGGCGATCGCTTCGAGCGTCTCGGACAGGGTACCGATCTGGTTGACCTTGATCAGGATGGCGTTGGCGATCTTCTTGTCGATGCCCTCCTGGAAGATTTTCGGGTTGGTGACGAAGAGATCGTCGCCGACCAGCTGGATGCCTTCGCCGATCGCCTTGGTGAGGTGCGCCCAACCCGTCCAGTCGCCTTCGGCCATACCGTCTTCGATGGTGACGATGGGGTACTGCTTCGACCACGAAGCCAGCGTATCGACCCACTGCTCCGGGGTGAACACCTTGCCTTCGCCTTCGAGGTCGTACTTGCCGTCCTTGAAGAACTCCGAGCTGGCCACATCCAGGCCCAGCAGGATGTCACTACCGACCTTGTAGCCGGTCTTGTTCACGGCTTCGAGGATGGTATCGAGCGCTTCGACGTTGGACTTGAGGTTCGGCGCGAAGCCGCCTTCGTCGCCCACCGACGTGTTCAGGCCGCGACCCTTCAGCACCGACTTCAGCGCATGGAAGATCTCGGCGCCGTAGCGCAGCGCCTCGGCGAAGTTCGGCGCGCCGACCGGCAGCACCATGAACTCCTGCACGTCGACGTTGTTGTCCGCGTGTGCACCGCCGTTGATGATGTTCATCATCGGMACCGGCAGCGAGCCGCCACCGTCGACCATCAGGTACTGCCACAGTGCCTGCTTCTTCGAAGCGGCCACGGCGTGGGCGGCAGCCATGGAAACACCGAGCAGCGCGTTGGCGCCCAGGTTGCCCTTGTTGTCGGTGCCGTCGAGGGCGATGAGCTTCTTATCGAGGCCCTTCTGGTCCGCCGCGTCGAACCCGACGAGCGCCTTGGCGATCTGGTTGTTGACGTTGCCGACCGCCTTGGTGACGCCCTTGCCGTCATAGCGCTTCTTGTCGCCGTCGCGCAGCTCCACGGCCTCACGTGTGCCAGTGGAGGCGCCGCTGGGAACAGCCGCGCGGCCAAACGAACCGTCGGCCAGGGTGATCTCGGCTTCGAGCGTCGGATTGCCGCGGGAATCGAGGATTTCGCGGGCGTGGATCTTGGTGATATCGGTGGTCATGCGGTTCCCGTTATGAGTTGGAATGACGAAAGAAAGTACCGAGGAGCGCGAGCCCCACGGTACCGATCAGGATGAAAGCGTTGAGTCCCAGGCCAATCGCGCCGAACGTACGGCGGCGGTCCTGCCGGCGCAGGGCGACGATGCCCAGCACAAGGCCGACAAAGGCAAGGATGAGAAAGGCGCAGAGAACGAGGCCGACGACGCCGAACACCTCCATGTGCTGCTCGGGATCGCCGGAGGCGACCATGAGCGCAGCGAAGGAAATGCCGGCGAGAACGACGAGCCCGGAAACGAGGCTGATGACGAACGAGGCAATGCCGTGACCCGACTGCGGCAGGCGTGCCGCACGCTGGCGAGGTTCGCCCGCGACGTGGATCCCGTTGTCCTCGACCATCCAGCCCGTCTCCCCGGGACCTTTGCGGCCCCGCTATACCGTCAATCATACCGTTCCGGAGGAACGATCAAGCGTGGTTCTTGAATCCGCGACGCTTTACAGCGCCGTCGAGCTCCATGAGGGTTTCGAGCAGTTCTTCCATCTGGTCGAGCGGCCAGGCGTTCGGGCCGTCGCTGAGGGCCTTGGACGGATCAGGATGGGTCTCGGCGAACAGGCCGGAGACACCGACTGCCACCGCCGCGCGCGCCAGGACCGGCACGAACTCGCGCTGGCCACCGGAACTGGTGCCCTGCCCGCCCGGCAACTGCACCGAGTGGGTGGCGTCGAACACGACCGGGCAGTTGGTCTCGCGCATCACCGCGAGCGAGCGCATGTCCGAAACCAGGTTGTTGTAGCCGAAGCTCGCGCCGCGCTCGCAGACCAGGATGTCGTGGTTGCCGACATCGAAGGCCTTCTGCACCACGTTCTTCATGTCCCAGGGGGCGAGGAACTGACCCTTCTTGATGTTCACCGGCTTACCAGCCTTCGCGACATTCTGGATGAAGTCGGTCTGGCGGCAGAGGAATGCCGGGGTCTGCAGCACGTCGACCACGGCGGCGACTTCGTTCATCGGCGTGTATTCGTGCACGTCGGTGATCACCGGCACGCCGATCTGCTTCTTTACGGCGTCGAGCACCTTGAGGCCCTCTTCCAGGCCGGGGCCGCGGAAGCTGCCACCGGACGAGCGGTTGGCCTTGTCGAAGCTGGATTTGAAGATGAAGTTGATGCCGAGGCGATCGGTGATTTCCTTCAGCTTGCCGGCGACATCGAGCTGGAGCTGCATCGACTCGATGACACACGGACCGGCGATCAGGAACAGCGGCTGGTCGAGGCCGACTTCGAAACCACAGAGCTTCATGCAGCGGACTCCTCGGAACGGATGGCGAGCTTCTCACCGTCACGGACGGCTTTGTACTCGCGGGCCGCGCGGACGAAGCCAATGAACAGCGGATGGCCTTCGCGCGGCGTGGAGGTGAATTCCGGATGCGCCTGGCAGCCAAGGAACCACGGATGCACGTGACGCGGGAGCTCGACGATTTCCACCAGGAGATCGTCCATCGACTTGCCCGAGATGACCATGCCGAGGTCTTCGAACGACTGGCGATAACGGTTGTTGAACTCGTAACGGTGACGGTGGCGCTCGCGCACCACGTCTTCGCCGTAGAGCTCACGCGCCAGCGTGCCGGCCTTGAGGCGGCATTCCTGCGCACCCAGGCGCATCGTGCCACCGAGGTCGGAACGCTCGGTGCGCTGCTCGGTTTCGCCGGTGGCGGTTGTCCATTCGGTGATCAGCGCGATGACGGGATCCGGGGTGTTGCGATCGTTCTCGCTCGAATCCGCCTGCTTGAGTCCGGCCGTGTTCCGCGCGAACTCGACCACGGCGGCATGCATGCCGTAGCAGATGCCGAAGTACGGGATGCCGGTTTCACGAGCGAACTGGGCGGCGAGGATCTTGCCTTCGAAACCGCGCTTGCCGAAGCCGCCCGGCACGAGGATGGCGTCGGCATCGCCGAGCACCGTGCGAGCGCCGCGCGCTTCCACATCCTCGGAATCCACCCAGTGCAGGTTCACCCGGGCGGACTGGTTGATACCACCATGCCGCAGCGCTTCGGCGAGCGACTTGTAGGCATCCTTGTGTTCGACGTACTTGCCGACGATGGCCACGTTGACTTCGTCGCGCGGATGCTCGACGGCTTCCACCGTGCGGATCCAGCTGGAGAGGTCGGCCGGACCAGCGTCCAGGCCGAGGCGCTTGATGACGAGATCGTCCAGGCCCTGCTCGTGCAACCACATCGGCAGCTTGTAGATGACGTCGACATCGATGGTGCTGATGACGGCGTTCTTCGGCACGTTGGTGAACAGCGCGATCTTGTGGCGCTCGGCGTCCGGCAACGGCTCTTCGCAGCGGCACAGGAGCACGTCAGCCTGGATACCGATCGAGCGCAGCTCCTTCACCGAATGCTGGGTGGGCTTGGTCTTGATCTCGCCGGCGGCCTTGATATACGGCACCAGGGTGAGGTGCACGAACATGCACTTCTCCGCGCCGTGCTCGATGCGCAACTGGCGGATGGCTTCGAGGAAGGGCAGCGATTCGATATCGCCCACCGTGCCGCCGACTTCCACCAGCGCCACGTCGTAACCGCGCGTCGCCTCGTGGATGGAATGCTTGATCTCGTYGGTRAYGTGCGGGATSACCTGSACCGTCGCGCCGAGRTAGTCGCCGCGGCGTTCCTTGCGGATGACCGATTCGTAAATCTTGCCGGCGGTGATCGAATTCTTGCCGGTGAGGCGGGTGCGGACGAAGCGCTCGTAGTGGCCCAGGTCCAGGTCGGTCTCGGCACCATCGTCGGTGACATAGACCTCACCGTGCTGGAAGGGACTCATGGTGCCCGGATCCACGTTGATGTAC
>NZ_JBFUJE010000067.1:0-13519 GCF_056401535.1 Luteibacter sp. P4_E6
GGGGGATGTGCCGCCTGAGATCGTCCTGCGGGGGGATGYGCCGCCTGAGATCGTCCTGCGCGCGCTTCAGGTCCTGGCGACGCGTGCCGAGCGCGGCATCGGCACTGGCGGCGGACTGCGTCTGCTGGCGCACCTGGCGCACGGCCTGGGCCAGGGCGCTGCTCGCTTTGCGCAGGGCGACATCGCCGTCCGTCGGATCGAGCTTCACCAGTACCTGGCCAGCATTCACGCGCTGGGTGTCATCGGCGAAGACACCCACGACGATGCCCGGCACCTGGGCCGAGATACCGACCTGGTTGCCGCCGACATAAGCGTCGTCGGTGGTTTCGCGCTTGGAAAACACGAACAGCCAGAGCAGGAACCACGCAAGGGCGGCGAAGCCGAACAGGAGCGCGGCGATGAGCAGCGCGCGATTCCGCTTGCGCTTGTCCTTCGGCGCGTTGCCGCTTTCTTCCTGCGTGCGCGGCGTGTCGGTCGTGGTGGCGCTCATGGGGTCTGGGTTCCGTTCGTGCTGTGCGTGGAGGGGGAATCGGTGGTTTCTGCGCGATAGCCGCCGCCGAGTGATTTGATCAGCGCGACATCGGTGGACAGGGCCTGTCCCTGCAGGTCGGCGTCGGCGTCCAGCTGTTGGGCGAGCGAGGCTTCGGTTTCCAGGGACTCGCGATCGTCGCGGATGCCGCGGGCCGCACGGGCTTTCGCGCTGGCGAGCAATGTCTTGACCGAGTCGATCTGTTCGTTCTGTTGCGTGCGACGCGCGGCAAGCTGTTGCGCGCCCAGGGCCTGCGTGGCGACGTCACGTGCAGCGGAGGCCACGGTCGCGTTGTACTGGGCCACGGCGGCACCGAGTTGTGCCTGGCTGACGCCGTGGTTGGCCTCGAGGGCGCCGCCTTCGAAGATCGGCAGGTGCAGCGCCGGCGTCAACGAAAACACACGGCTGCTGGGTGAGAAGATCTTGTCCATGTCGATGCTGGACAGGCCGGCCATACCGCTCAGGCTCACATCCGGGAAGAACTGGGCGCGTGCCGCATCCGTCTGTCGCAGCGCTGCTTCGACCTGCCAGCGGCTGGCCGCGATATCGGGACGGCGTGCCATCAGGTCGGTGCCGACGTTCGCCGGGAGGCCRCCGCCGACATCCGGCAGGGGGCGTGGGGCGAGAGGAGGCAACTGCGCGGGGGTGACACCGACGAGCGTAGCCAGCGAGGCGCGGCGGATATCCGCGGATCCCTGCAAGGCGACACGCTGCTGGCGAGCGCTGGCCAGTTCGGCGCGAGCCTGCTGGGCGGTGTCAGGAACGTCCACGCCCTGCTTCACGCGCAACTCGGCGATTCGCAGCGCACGCTCGCGCACGGCGACAAGGCGGTCGGCAATGGCCACGCGCGACATATCGGCAAGCCAGCCAAAGTAGGTGTCGGCGACCACTGCCTGGATGGCGAGCGAGGAGGCTGAACGCTCCGCTTCTGCGGCGCGTGCGCTATCGATCGCGGATTCAAGCGTGAAGCGCTTCTTGCCCCACCAGTCGAAGTCGTAGCTGACCTGCACGCCGATGTCGGCCTGGTTGTACCAGGTGAAACCAAGGAACTGGGCGGGGATCAACCCATGCTCGCTCATCCGCTGACGGGCTACCTGCGCGCTGCCGTCGACGCGAAGACCGGCCTGCGCCGCGGCGACGCGGATGTTCTGCTGCGCCGAGTCGACGCGCGTCTTCGCCTGGGCGAGATCGGGAGCGCCGCGCAACGCCATGTCCATCAGGGTGTCGAGCTGCGGGTCGCCATAGGCGCGCCACCATTCGGCGGCCGGCCAGCCCGGGCGCTGGTCCGTAACGAGTCCGGCAAGCGGCACGTCATCGCGCAGGGCAGGCCGGTCGATCTTCGCGGGGATGTGGCAGGCGGCGAGCAAGGTGGTGACCGCGGCGGCGAGTAGCGCGGGACGGAGCAGGGCAGGTGTCATGGCGTGTCGTCCGTGTCGACCTTCGGGTCGATATGCAAGGCGAGCTTCTTCAGGAGTTTCTCGAAGGTCTTGCGCTCGGTGGAACTGAAACAGGCGAAGTTCTCCATGAGAGGAGGGAACATCGGTGGGAGCATCTTGTTGACGAAACGACGGCCTGCCGGGGTGATCCGGAGCAGCACCTGACGACGGTCATGGGTGGCATGCGACCGCGAGATCAGGGCCTTCTTGGCGAGCGCGTTGGCGATCCGGGTCATGTTGGTCGGCTTCTGCTCGGCCAGCGCGCAGAGTTCGCCCGGTGTCGCACTGCCGTCTTCGCTGCTGTAAAGCATCATCAGCGTGCGGAAGTCGCTGTCGTTCATGCCATACGGCTTGAGCTTGTTTTCGAACTCGCGCAACAGGGCTCCCGCCGTGAGCATGAGCAGCCGGACGAGGAGGACTTCCGACTTCGGCAGGCCGGGGATGCTTTGTGCGACGCGATCCACACCCTCATAGAGGGCATCCACGCAAGGTTTGAGGCTGGACATTTCGCTGGCAAATAGTTCGCTGGTGAACTATTAGGCTAGCAAGTATGTCGGCCGATGCGCAATGTGCCGTGCAGAAGGGCGCAGCACCACTGTAGGAGCCGATTCATCGGCGAACGGGTGCTCGCGACAGCCTGGCCCGCTGCCGCGGGATCGCCGATGCATCGGCTCCTACACGGTTTTCGGCTCTACTGCTGGGTTATGGGAGTTTGAACAGCTTCATCGCGTTCGCCGTCGTCGCAGCAGCGATATCTTCGGCCAACACGTCACGCAACGAGGCAATCGTCTCGAGGACATCCGTCATGAAGGCCGGTTCGTTGCGTATGCCCCGACGATGGGCGCAGGGCTGGTCCGGGGCGTCGGTTTCCAGCAGAAGCCACTCCAGTGGCATGCCGGTGACCACGCGACGGATGCGATTCGCGCCCTCGTAGGTGACGGGGCCTCCAATGCCGAGATGGAAGCCGAGGTCGAAGAGCTGCCGGGCCTGTTCTTCGCTGCCGGAGAAGCTGTGGACCACGCCGCGCAGTCCGCCGACGCGGCGTAAGGTGTGGATGGTTTCCTCGAAGGCGCGACGGGCATGCACGATCACGGGCAGGTCGTGTTCGCGGGCGATGTGCAACTGCCGGACGAAAACCTCGCGCTGGCGCACCGGGTCGAGACCCTCGACATAGAAATCCAGCCCGATCTCGCCCACGGCGATCGCGCCGTGGCCGTCGAGCCAGCCCGGCAGCTCGGCAAGGTGCTCGTCGCGATGGGCGTCGATCCGCAGCGGGTGCAGACCATAGGCGGGGAAGGCGCCTTCACGCGCCGCACACAAAACCTCGATGGCTTCCCAGTTTCCCCGGTCGATCGCCGGTACGATCCAGCGCCGCACGCCGGCCCCGCTGGCCCGATCGAACATCGCCCCACGGTCTCCGTCGAACGAAACATCGTCCAGATGGGCATGGGTATCTACCAGATCGAGCATGTCAGTCAGCGGCCGGTGGGGTTGTGGGCGTGAGTCTAAGGCGTCGTTCAGTTTAACGACTGTCAAATGTCATCGAGGCGACTTCCGGGTGATGGGGCACATGCGCCATCGAGTCGCCGACCTTTGTTAGGAGAGTAGGGTTATGAGCAGGTTGAAGATTTCCGTCCTGAACGCTGGTTTGGGCGCGGCCCTTGTGTTGAGCCTTTCCGCCTGCAACCGCGATGCAAACGCAGATGTGGCCAATGCCCAGTCGCCCGGCACCTCGGCGCTCAACGCCGCCGCCGCGCCGCCGCCGGCGGACAATGGCCCGCGCTACGGTCGCGTGGTCAGCGTGGATCCGGTCCGCGAGACGGCCACGGCCGCACAGCGTCAGTGCCACGATGAGGTCGTGACGCGCCACGTCCCGGTGCGGGATCAGCACCAGGTCGCCGGTACCGCCATCGGCGCCGTCGCAGGCGGCCTCCTGGGTAACCAGATCGGCCACGGTAAGGGTCGCACCCTTGCTACGGTCGCAGGTGCCGTGGGCGGCGGTTACGCCGGCCACGAGATCCAGGAAAACCACCAGGAAAACAACACGACCACCAGCACCATCCGCAAGTGCGAGACGGTGGCTGGCACGGCGGGCGACAAGGTCGTCGCCTATGACGTGCGCTATGAGTACAACGGCGTGACGCGTTCGGTGCGTATGGATCACGATCCGGGCGACCGCGTCCAGGTCCAGGAAGGCGTTTCCGTCATTTCCGACGCGCGTTGATCAACCCATTCACCAGGACGCCACCCATGCACAGCTTCGTCCGTAAGTCCGGCCTCGTTGCCGCCGCTGTTGCCACTCTGTCGTTGACGGCTTGCTATGAGCCGCCGCGACGCGTTTACCACGAGGATCGCGTGGTGTATTCCGGTCCCCCGCGGGGCTGCGATCAGTGCGGCACCGTCAGCGATGTGGAGCAGGTCTACACCCAGCGCGATTCGTCGCCCTTGGGTGCCGTGATTGGCGCGGTGGCCGGCGGCTTGCTGGGTAACACGGTTGGCCACGGTGACGGTCGCACGGCCGCTACCGTTGGTGGTGCCGTGGCAGGTGGCTTCGTCGGCAATGCCGTCGGCAAGCGCAACGGTGCGGATGAGGCCGTGTTCCGCGTACGTATTCGTCTGGATGACGGGCGAGTGGCGACGGTAACGCAGCGGGAAGATCCACAGCTTCGCCGTGGCGATTACGTCGTCATCCAGGGTGACCACGTCTACCGCAGGTAACGCGCGTTGGATGTGGATGTCGCGCGATTCCTGTAGGAGCCGCTTCAGCGGCGATGCCGGAATACGTCAACCTCTACAGACGTCCAGACGGCTAAAACAAGAAAGGCCCGCTACCAGGCGGGCCTTTCTTGTTTTCAGAGAACGTGAGTTGGTCTCGAGCACCCATCGCCGATGAATCGGCTCCTACAAAAGCGTGGGGGTGATGGCAATGGCCGCTTTATAAAAGGCAAAAAAAAGCCCTCGTCCGAGGGCCCCTTTTCCCGGGAATCCCAAGCTGCCCGCCTGGATTCCTTCTCCCCCGCGTGTTCTTTCGCTTACGTCAGTTGACGGCGTAGAACGMGTGGTCGCCGATCTTGCGAACGACGCGGCTGGCTGACCAGCTCGGTGCGACCGCAACGGTCGCGAAATGATCTGCTTGCGGAACATAAACGAGGCGTTCGCTCTTGGGCAGGCTCCAGTTGTTGAGGGAGTCGCCAGCGATTTTCCACGCCTTGGTCCATGAAACGAGATCGGTTATTTCAAAATCCTTTGGTGTCGTGGTAATCGCGAACTGGCGTGGAGCCGAGACGACGGCACACACCTTGTCGCCGCCCATGCCGCGATCGCGGCGCCGTAGGGCGACTTCCGCCACGGCATACTGGCCGATGGTGGGTTCGCTGCGTGCTTCGAGATATACCGTCGTCGCCAGGCACGTCTGGTCAGCGAGGTGGCTTGGAAGGACGGACGCCATCCATAGCAAAGCGGAAAGTTTCATGTGTATCTGCCTCCAACGAGCTTTTCCGTCACTTGCGGCTTTCATGGAAAGGCCATGGGGGACGTATGAGCGGTAGACGGGCGGGCAGGCCGTTACTACCTGGACCAACCGAAGGCACCCGCTGAGAATCAGTTACGCGGATGAGTCGGGCGTCACACACTGTGACTGTACAAGACGGCTGTCCGGAGCCGTCCGGTAATGGGGGTTTGCCGAAAGGGAGCGGCATCGCGCAATGGGCGGCGGCTCTGTCGGCTTACTACGCGCAATCAGATGGTGCGCGCGTTTCGTGCTCCGGCTTTTGCCGGGTCGCGCCAGAACCGTCATCGTCGACGGATCGTCGCGGGCGTAACCGTGATGCAACACCACGGCCACTCAAATGGATCGGCGGAGCCTAGTAGCGCAATGCAAATTTGGCAAGTGCGTATGCGGTACGGTTCAGCTTTTGCTCACACACGCTGTTGAACTTTATTTTACGAATGTGCTTGCAAATGCTCATGCGTCGAACGTCGACACGATGTGCAGACGCATGCCTTCGATTTCAAGAGTGTCTGCTTGTACGGCCGCGTCATCCAATACGACAAGCGATATAGGCTTTGGTGCTGATGCATGACACATCAACACGATACCGACAGTGTTGCCGTCAACGCGTAGCGAATGTCCTTCGGCGAGCGTGCTGTCGCTCGTGACGGTATGCAGGTGTTTCTTGTGGCCGCCAAGGTAATGCAGGCGCGCTGCGATTTCCTGGCCGGGAAAGCAACCTTTATTGAATGAAACAGCACCCAGGCGTTCCATCGACAGAGCGGGTGGAAGCAAGGCGTCGATCGCTCCATCCGGAAGCCATGCATAGCCATTCGAAATGTGCCGCGCGATCCACGCGTCGTTACTGCTTTCAACTTTCGCGTTGTCGACTTTCGCATCGCCGAACCGCAACGACGCATGTCCTTCGCCGAAACGGATCGCACCGCTTTCGTCTTCGCAAACATGCGTGTCGTCGAGTGCGTCGCCATCACTGGTGTGCAGTACATCCGACACGACGATCTTCACCTTCGACCGAAAGACGAAACGACGCAGGTCGTTCGCGATCGCTTCGCCGTCGCCTCCGCGCGGAATCACGACGAAGCGCTCGTCGTCGGGTCGGGCGATCTGTAGCAGCGCGCGCACCCGGCCCTTGGGGTCGAGCCAGCCACTCCATTGCCACCGGCCGCGGGGCAGGGCGAGGACGTCGCTGCTGAACTGGGCATTGGCGAAGGAGGCCGCGTCGGGGCCGGTCAGGGTGATGCTGCGAGTGGTACGGCTCGGCATGGGGAGGCGCAAGGCAGGGCGGAAGCGTAAGATATACGGCCGGGCCAAGGCCAAACCAACCCTCTTGATAATCGTGAAGGTTGTGCTGAGGTGGCACAGGTATTACGCTTTTAGGGCTTTATAACCATGTCCGACAATCCCTCCGAACCCAAAGACGCGAACGATTCCGCCCCGGCGAAACCGCTCGTCACGCCGATCGTCCCCACGAACGGCACGCCAGGGGTCGAGAAAGCGCCATTGGACCCAACGCGTTACGGCGACTGGGAAAAGAACGGACGCTGCATCGACTTCTGAGGATCGGAAGGCGGGGAGAGATCGTCGGGCATCAGCGATTCCAATCCAGGATAGCCGCCATGGCACAAACGGGACGACCGCTCTCACCGCATCTCCAGGTCTACAAGTGGCAAGTGCAGATGGCTTCTTCCATCCTGCATCGCGCCACCGGCATCATCCTCGCCGTCGGTAGCCTGCTCATCGTATGGGGCCTTGCCGCCCTCGCCGCCGGTCAGGACGCCTTCGCGACCTTTACCGCCTGCGCGACCAGCGCCTTCGGCACGATCGTCATGATCGGCTGGACCCTGGCCTTCTTCTATCACCTGTGCAACGGCATCCGTCACCTGGTCCAGGACACCGGCAAGGGCTACGCGATCGAGACGTTCGTCCGCACCAGCTGGATGGCGATCATCGTCTCCATCGTGCTGACGGTGGCCGTCTGGGCCTATGTGCTGACCGGGAGCCACGCATGAGCAAGGATCTGCGCAACCCGCTCGCCCGCGCACGCGGCCTGGGCTCGGCGAAGGAAGGCGTCGGCCACTGGATGACCCAGCGCATCACTGCGCTCGCCCTGGTCTTCCTGACCCTCTGGTTCGTCATCACCGTGCTCGGCCTGATGCACGCCGACTACGCCACGGCCCGCGCGACCATTGCGAAGCCCTGGAACGCGGTGCTGCTCATCGCTCTCATCATCACCATGTTCAAGCACGCCGTGCTCGGCCTGCAGGTGGTGATCGAAGACTACGTCCATACCCGCTGGCTCGAAATGACCTCGCTGGTACTCATCAAGTTCATCGCCGTACTCGCCGCGCTTACGGGCGTGCTGGCCGTGCTGCGCATCGCGCTCGGAAGCTGATCGATGGAATCCTATAAGGTTCAACAACACAAGTACGACGTGATCGTSGTCGGCGCCGGCGGCGCGGGCCTKCGMGCCACGYTCGGCMTGGCYGAAMAGGGYYTCAAGRCCGCCTGCATCACCAAGGTCTTCCCGACCCGYTCCCACACCGTGGCGGCTCAGGGCGGCATCTCCGCCGCGCTCGGTAACATGGGCGAGGACGACTGGCGTTATCACTTCTACGACACGATCAAGGGCTCCGACTGGCTCGGCGACCAGGACGCGATCGAGTACATGTGCCGTGAGGCCATTCCGGCCATCATCGAGCTGGAACACTACGGCGTGCCGTTCTCGCGTACCGAGGAAGGCAAGATCTACCAGCGCCCGTTCGGCGGCATGACCACGCACTACGGCCAGGGCACCGCGCAGCGCACCTGCGCCGCGGCMGACCGYACCGGCCACGCCATCCTGCAYACGCTTTACCAGCAGGCCCTCGCGCACGACGCCACGTTCTTCATCGAGTACTTCGCCATCGACCTCGTGTTCGAGGACGGCAAGTGCGTGGGCGTGCTCGCCCTCGACATGAACGAAGGCACCCTGCATCTGTTCCGCGGCCACGCCGTGGTCATGGCAACGGGTGGCTACGGCCGTGCCTACTTCAGCGCCACCTCGGCSCATACCTGCACSGGCGACGGCGGCGGCATGGTGCYKCGCGCCGGCCTGCCGCTGCAGGACATGGAGTTCGTGCAGTTCCAYCCGACCGGYATCTACGGCKCSGGCTGYCTGATCACCGARGGCGYGCGCGGCGAAGGCGGTTACCTSRGCAAYTCCGAGGGTGAGCGCTTYATGGARCGCTACGCRCCKWMSGCGAAGGAYCTCGCCTCGCGCGACGTCGTGAGCCGCGCGATGACCATCGAGATCCGCGAAGGTCGCGGTGTGGGCCCGAAGAAGGACCACATCCACCTCAACCTGATGCACCTCGGTCCCGAGGTCATCAACGAGCGTCTCCCGGGTATCGCCGAGTCGGCACGCATCTTCGCCGGCGTGGACGTGACCAAGGAGCCGATCCCGGTCCTGCCGACCGTSCAYTACAACATGGGCGGCATCCCGACCAACTACCACGGCGAAGTCGTGACCAAGCGTGACGACGATCCGGATTCGATCGTGCCGGGCCTGTTCGCCATCGGCGAAGCCGCTTGCGTGTCGGTCCACGGCGCGAACCGCCTTGGCTCGAACTCGCTGCTCGATCTGGTCGTGTTCGGCCGCGCCGTGTCGCATCGTTGCGCCGAGCTGATCAAGACCGGCACACCGCACAAGGATCTCCCGGCCAACGCGCTGGACAAGATCCTCGCGCGCTTCGACAACCTGCGTCATGCCGACGGCGCCAAGCCGACTGCCGACATCCGCGCTGAAATGCAGATGACCATGCAGKMCGACGCCGCCGTGTTCCGCACCGGCGAAACGCTGAAGGAAGGCAAGGCCAAGATCTCCGAGGTGTACTCCTCGTTCGGCCAGGTCAAGGTCAGCGATCGTTCGATGGTCTGGAACTCCGACCTCATCGAAACACTGGAGCTGTCGAACCTGCTCGCGCAGGCCGTGGCCACGATGCATTCGGCGGAACAGCGCCCGGAGAGCCGCGGTGCGCATGCACGCGAGGATTTCCCGGACCGCGACGACCACGACTGGCAGAAGCACACGCTGGTGTGGATCGACGAGGCCGGTAACTCCAGCTTCGACTTCCGCCCGGTGCATATGTACACCCTGACGGACGACGTTGAAGTCGTACCGCCGAAAAAGCGCGTTTACTGATACCGGACCGGAGAGGCAATCGTGGCAGAGTTCACGCTACCCAAGAATTCCAAGATCCAGGCCGGCAAGCATTTCCCGGCGAAGGGCGCGAAGAACGTGCGCACCTTCAAGGTCTATCGCTGGACGCCGGACGACGGCCAGAACCCGCGCACCGACACGTACGAGGTGGATCTCGATACGTGCGGTCCGATGGTTCTCGACGCCCTGCTGAAGATCAAGAACGAGATCGACTCGACGCTCTCGCTGCGCCGCTCGTGCCGTGAAGGCATTTGCGGYTCSTGCGCGATGAACATCGACGGCACCAAYACGCTSGCCTGCACCCGGGCCATCGACGAGTGCAGTGGCGGTACGGTCAACATCTATCCGCTGCCGCACATGCCGGTGGTGAAGGATCTGGTGCCCGATCTCACGCACTTCTACGCCCAGTTCGCGTCCATCAAGCCGTGGATTCGCACGCAGAGCCCGGCTCCTGCGGATAAGGAGCGCCTGCAGTCGCCGGAAGACCGCCAGAAGCTCGACGGTCTCTACGAGTGCATCCTCTGCGCCTGCTGCTCSACSTCSTGYCCGAGCTACTGGTGGAACGGCGACCGTTACCTCGGTCCGGCGATCCTCCTGCAGGCTTACCGTTGGATCGTCGACAGCCGTGACGAAGACACCGGTGCGCGCCTGGACGATCTCGAAGATCCGTTCAAGCTCTACCGTTGCCACACGATCATGAACTGCGCGCGCACCTGCCCGAAGGGTCTCAATCCTGCCAAGGCCATCGCGGAGATCAAGAAGCTGATCGTGCAGCGCCGCTCGGCCTGAATGTAGGCGGCGATGGCTTTATGTAGGAGCCGATTCATCGGCGAATGGGTGCTCGCCGCAAGCACCCATCGCCGCTGAAGCGGCTCCCACAGGCCGCGGGGATGTCGCAAGCACCCGATCGCCGATGAATCGGCTCCTACAGAGAGCGCCAGACCTCCTATGATGGAAGAAGCCCGCCTCAAACGCCTGCGCTGGCGCACCCGTCGGGGTACGCGCGAGCTCGATCGCCYGTTCGGCGGCTGGCTGGACGAGCGCTACGCTGACGCGGATGAAGCGAAACGGATGGTATTCGACGAACTTCTGGACGTGCAGGATCCCGATCTCTGGGATTGGGTGATGGGCCATGCCTTTGCCCCCCGCGACGACTGGCAGGCAATCATCGATGAGATCCGCTCACGGCATCAGCTTTGACCTGAGGCCTTCGCCTTTTCTGAGCCGTTTCGTGCTCCTGGCGGTCGTCCTCGCCACGATCGCCCCCTTGTTCACCTCGCTACCCTGGATCCTCCGCTGGGCGCTCGCCGCCGTTGTCGCGACGGTGGGGCTCGTGCGTGCGGCGCATGGTCGCAGGCCGCMCATCGGGGCGCTGGACTGGGCCTTCGACGGTCTCTGGACGGTACGGGACCGCACGGGGCGCGCCTTTCCGGCCGAACTCGTGGCCTCGCGCGTGGTCGGAACCTCGGTCTTCCTGCATTTTCGGTGGAAGGGCGGAGCAGCCCATGTGGCCATGCTGCCCGACAATACCGATGCGGACCATCTGCGGGTCCTCAGGGCCCGTCTTTCCGCGGCGCGATGAGGCGGCCAGCTTGCCGGAATCGGCGGCATCGGGCACTCTGCCGCGCGGTGCATGCCTTTCGTGGCGGGCTCCCTTACTACAGGCTGCGATCGACAGGTATGTTCAGACCCCTCGAACTCTTTATCGGACTGCGCTACACGCGCGCCAAGCGTCGCAACCAGTTCATTTCCTTCATTTCCACCGTGTCGATCGTCTGCATCGCGATCAGCGTCACTGCGCTCATCACGGTGATGTCGGTGATGAACGGTTTCGACAGCGAACTGCGCACACGCATCCTCGGTGCCGTGTCGCACGTGACCGTCTCCGGCATCGACGACACCGTGCAGAACTGGCAGACCGCGGTGAAAACGGCCGAGGGCACCAAGCATGTGCTTGGTGCGGCGCCGTATGTCGAAACCCAGGCCTTCCTGCAGGCCAAGCGGCCCAGTGGCGCACTGATTCGCGGCGTGGTGCCGTCGATGGAGCCGAACGTCTCCGACCTCGACAAGCACATGGTCGAAGGCAAGATGTCCGACCTGACTGATCGGAGCTGGAAGATCATCCTCGGTCGTGAGCTCGCCCTCACGCTCGGCGTGAACGTGGGCGACAAGCTCACCGTCGTGGTGCCGCAGTTCACGGCCACGCCCATGGGGGCGGTACCCAAGCTGCGCAGCTTCACCGTCAGCGGCATCTTCGAACTGGGTATGCAGGAATACGATGCGAATCTCGCGCTCGTGTCCATGCCGGACGCCGAACGGCTCAATGGCCTCGCCGGTCCCACGGGTATCCGCCTCAAGCTGGACGACATGCGCCAGGCATGGCCCGTGGCACAGGAGCTGGTGAACAAGCTCGGCCAGGCCTATCGCGTCGAAACCTGGATGGACACCCACGCGAATTTCTTCCGCGCGATCGACATGGAGAAGACGGTGATGTTCGTCATCCTGTCGCTGATCATCCTCGTCGCGGTGATCAACCTGATTTCGATGCTGATGATGCTGGTGACCGACAAGCAAGCCGACATCGCTATCCTGCGCACGCTGGGTTCCACGCCCCGCAGCATCATGGGCATGTTCATGGTCCAGGGCATCCTGGTCGGTATCGTCGGCATCGGCTTCGGTGTGTTTCTCGGTGCGTTGCTCTCGTTCAACCTGCCGGGCCTGGTGAAGTGGATCGAGCACGTCACCGGGCAGACCTTCCTGTCGCCAGATGTCTATTACATCAGCGAACTGCCGAGCCAGTTGCTGTGGTCCGACGTGGGCTGGGTGGTGCTGGTGACCTTTATCTTCTCCCTGCTGGCCACCCTGTACCCGGCGTGGCGCGCCTCGCGCACGCAGCCCGCCCAGGCGCTCCGTTATGAATAAGCCGAACGACGACATCGYCCTGCGCGCCACCGGCGTGGCCAAGGTCTACGAGGAAGGCGACCTGCGTACGGGCGTCCTTTCCAACGTGAATTTCTCCCTGCGCCGCGGTGAGACCATGTCCATCGTCGGTGCGTCCGGCTCGGGCAAGTCGACCCTGCTGCACATCATCGGCGGCCTGGACACGCTGACGGCGGGTAAGGTCGAGGTGAACGGCCGCGTGCTGTCCGAGTTGTCGGACGCCGAGCGCGGTCGCGAGCGCAATCGCTCACTGGGTTTCATCTACCAGTTCCATCATCTGCTGCCMGAGTTCACGGCGCTGGAAAACGTGTGCATGCCGCTGTTGATTCGCGGTGTGGCCATTGCGCAGGCGCAGAAGGAAGCCACGGCTTTGCTCGATCGTGTAGGCCTTAGCGCGCGCCTGCGTCATCGTCCGGCGGAGATGTCCGGTGGTGAGCGGCAGCGCTGCGCCGTTGCGCGGGCGCTGGTGACGCGCCCGGCCTGCGTGCTTGGCGACGAGCCGACCGGCAACCTGGATGAAGCCAACGCGGCGGCGGTCTACGAGCTGATGGTCGAACTCAACCGCGAAATCGGCACGAGCTTCGTGCTGGTGACCCATGACTCGCGTCTGGCCGGGAAGATGGACCGGACGCTGGAATTGCATTCGGGCGAATTGCACGAGCGCTGAGCTTAAGAGCCAGCACCCTTTGTAGGAGCCGATTTGCGGTGGTCTAATTTTCCTGGACACCCATGTAGGAGCAAAATCCCTACCGAGGTGAATCATGGGATATCGACCGATCGACCCGGCGCTCAAGCGCCGGGCGGTGTGTTTAGTACTGGATGAGAACCGCTCCGTGCCTGCCGTGTGCGGGCTGCTTGGGCTTGGCCCGACGGCTTTGCGGCGCTGGGTCGAGCAGGAGCGGCAG
>NZ_JBFUJE010000068.1:0-13395 GCF_056401535.1 Luteibacter sp. P4_E6
CTTGAGTGCCTTCACCCTGGCGACGAGTTTGCGCTTCAGGGCGTCGTAAATACTGTCATGTGCAAGGATGCGCTGCACGCTGATGCAACTCTGTCCCGACTGGTAGAACGCGCCGAAGACCAGGCGCTCGACGACCGCGTCGAGTCGATCGCCCTGATCGCCGTCGACGATGCAGGCGGCATTGCCGCCGAGTTCGAGGGTAACCTTCTTGTGCCCGGCTTTCGCCTTGAGGTCCCAGCCGATCAGGCCGCCGGTGAACGACAACAACTTGAAGCGCGGATCGGTGACGAGGGGCTCGGCATGCTTGCCGTCCAGCGGAAGGATCGAGAACGCGCCCTTGGGCAGGTCCGTCTCCGCAAGGATCTCACCCATGATCAGGGCGCCGAGCGGCGTGCGCTCGGACGGCTTGAGCACGAAGGGGCAGCCCGCGGCGATGGCCGGTGCGACTTTGTGCGCGACGAGGTTCAAGGGAAAGTTGAAGGGTGTAATGAACGACACGGGTCCCAGGGGCACGCGCCGCGTATAGCCGTGGTATCCCTCGCTGCGCGCCGAGATCTCCAGATTGATGGTTTCGCCGTTGATCCGTACCGCTTCCTCAGCGGCGATCTTGAACGTTTCGATCAGCCGGGTGACCTCGCCGATGGAATCGTTGATCGGCTTGCCCGCTTCGACGCAAAGCGCGTAGGCCAGTTCGTCCTTGCGTTCGCGAAAGCGCGAAACGCAATGCTCCAGCACCGCCTGGCGTTCGTAGGGGCGGAAGCGTTTCATCGGCAGCGTGGCGTCGTGGGCCGCGGTGATGGCTTCTTCCAGCGCAGCCTCGTCGGGCAAGGCGGCGCGCGTGGCGACCTTGCCGGTGTACTTGTCGATGACGTCGAAGGTCTTGCGCGATTTCCGCGCCTTGTTGGCGACGTAGTACGGGTAGCTCGACTCGAGCATGGTCTGGTCTCGTGGCGGCAATGGCGGGAATGATCGCGGGTGTGGCGTTCAGTGATCGTGTACGCGACGCGCCTTGCGTACCTGGTCAGTCGTCGCGGCGGACGTTGAGCTCGCCATCACCCAGCATCACGCGCAGGCGGTCGCCCACCGCGACGTTGTCGGCGTGTTTGACCACCGCGTTGCGCTGGTCAAACACGATGGCGTAGCCGCGCTCGAGCGTCGCTAACGGGCTCACTGCGTGCAGCGTGCGTGCCTGCTCGGTAAGACGAAGGCGGTCTCGCTCCAGCCGACGCGACATCGCAGTCGCCATGCGCTGGCGCAGTCGCGCGACGCTCAGGCTCGAAGCAGCCAGACGGCCCTTCGGATGCTGCGCGGTGAGGCGCACGTGCAGCCGATCGAGACGGGCCTGGCGCAGCGTGTTGGTCTGGCTGACTGAGACGAGTATTCGTCGGCGTAGCCCTTCGAGGCGCTCAGCATCGCGGGCAAGACGCGCCTGCGGCCGCTGGGCGTTGAGACGGGCTTGCCAATGGTCGGCGCGCTGCGCAGCGGCCTGAAGACGACGCGTCATCAGGGTGGACATGCGCTGGCGAAGCCGGTCGAGCTGGCGTGCGAGATCGGCCCCATCCGGCACCAGAAGCTCGGCAGCGGCCGAGGGTGTGGCCGCACGCAGGTCGGCCACGAAATCGGCGATCGTGAAGTCCACCTCGTGGCCCACGGCGGAGACGACCGGCACCGCGCTGGCGTGGATCGCCCGCGCGACGGCTTCGTCGTTGAACGCCCAGAGGTCTTCGAGCGAGCCACCACCGCGGGTGATAAGGATCACATCATAGCGACCGCTGTCCGACGCCCGCCGGAGCATGGCGGCGATCGCCGGTGGGGCCTCGCGACCCTGCACGGGTACGGGCAACACATCCACCTCGGCAAGGCCGAGGCGACGTCCCAGCACGCTCAGCACATCGCGGATGGCCGCGCCTGAGGGTGACGTGATGACACCGATGCGGCGCGGAAACGACGGCAACTCACGCTTGCGTTCCTGGTCGAACAGGCCTTCCGCGCCGAGTCGCGCTTTGAGCTGCTCGAACTCACGCTGCAGGGCGCCCTCGCCGGCCGGCTCCATATGGTCGGCGACCAGCTGAAACTCGCCCCGGGCTTCGTAAAGCCCGACCTTGGCCCGCATGAGCACATGCATGCCGTCGACAGGGCGAAAGCGCAGGCGCGACGCGGCCATGCGGAACATCGCACAGCGCACCTGGGCGCTGGCATCTTTCAGCGTGAAGTAGACATGCCCTGATGCGGGCCGCGACACGTTGGACAGCTCGCCTTCGATCCAAACGCCCATGGGCAGGGCGTCTTCCAGCAGATCGCGCACCAGCCGGTTCAGGCCGGACGGCGTGAAGATCTCAGGGGCAGGGCGGTTGTCGAAGTCGGACATGGACCGGAGAGGTTATCACGCTGCCCTGTAGTGTCGACAGGGCAGTGACTTACGGTCTCTTTCTCAACGAACGGTTTACATGCGAAATACACCGAAGCGGCCTTGCTCGATCGGCGCATTCATCGAAGCCGAGATCGCCAGCCCCAGCACGCGCCGCGTATCTGCCGGATCGATGATGCCGTCGTCCCACAGACGCGCGCTGGCGTAGTACGGGTGGCCCTGGCGTTCGTACTGGTCGCGCACGGGCGCCTTGAAAGCCTCTTCGTCCTCGGCGCTCCAGGTGCCGCCGCCCGCCTCGATGCCGTCGCGCCGTACCGTGGCGAGTACGGAGGCAGCCTGTTCGCCACCCATCACGCTGATGCGCGCGTTCGGCCACATCCACAGGAAGCGTGCGCCATAGGCGCGGCCGCACATCGCATAGTTACCCGCACCGAAGCTTCCGCCGATGACCACGGTGAACTTCGGTACATGCGAGCAGGCAACCGCGGTGACCATTTTCGCRCCATCTTTCGCGATACCGGCATTCTCGTACTTGCGACCGACCATGAAGCCGGTGATGTTCTGCAGGAACACCAGCGGGACGTTGCGCTGGTTGCACAGTTCGATGAAGTGCGCGCCCTTCTGTGCGGACTCGCCGAACAGGATGCCGTTGTTTGCCACGATTCCCACGGGGTAGCCGTGGATGTGGGCGAAGCCGGTGACCAGCGTCTTGCCGTAGCGTGCCTTGAATTCGTGGAACTCGGAATCGTCGACCACACGCGCGATGACTTCGCGGATATCGAAGGGGCGGCGCGTGTCCTCGGGAATCACGCCGTAGAGTTCTTCGGCGGAAAAGCGCGGTTCCAGCGGTGGGCGCACGGCGAGCGGCATTTTCTTGATGCGATTGAGCGAGCCGACGATATCGCGGGCGATGGCCAGCGCATGTGTATCGTTCTCGGCGAAATGATCGGCCACCCCGGAGATGGACGTATGCACATCCGCTCCGCCGAGGGCTTCGGCGTCGACGACTTCGCCCGTCGCCGCCTTCACCAAGGGCGGGCCGCCGAGGAAGATCGTGCCCTGTTCGCGCACGATGATGGTTTCGTCACTCATGGCAGGCACGTAGGCGCCGCCGGCGGTGCASGAGCCCATCACCACGGCGATCTGCGCGATACCCTGCGCGCTCATGCGTGCCTGGTTGTAGAAAATGCGGCCGAAGTGCTCGCGATCCGGGAAAACTTCGTCCTGCAAGGGCAAGAAGGCGCCGCCGGAATCCACCAGATACACGCAGGGAAGGCGATTCTCCATCGCGACTTCCTGTGCACGCAGGTGCTTCTTCACCGTCATCGGGAAATACGTGCCACCTTTTACCGTCGCATCGTTGGCGAGCACCACCACTTCCTGACCCATGACGCGACCGATGCCCGCGATCACGCCCGCGGAAGGCGCAGCATTGTCGTACATGCCGTGCGCGGCGAGCGGTGCGATTTCGAGGAAGGGCGAGCCGGGATCGAGCAGGGCGCGGATGCGCTCCCGCGGCAGCAGCTTGCCGCGTGCGACATGCTTCTCGCGTGCCTTGGCGCCGCCACCTTCTGCCGTTCGCCGGAGTGTTTCGCGCAGGTCGTCAGTCAATGCGCGCAGCTTCAGGCTGGCAGCCTGGAAGTCGGCGGAGCGGGGGTCGATCTGCGATTCGAGAATGGGCATGGGGGCGTTCGCGCGGGGACGAAACGACCATGATAGCGGGGTGTCGCCATCCGAAAACGCTGCGGCGCGCCAATCGCTAAAAAGAAACGGCCACCCGAAGGTGGCCGTCGTCCCAGCAAATAAACCCGAGGGCTTACTTCTTGGTGGAGCTGTCGTCCTTCGCGCTCTTGGCGTTGGAAGCGGCATCCTTGGCCTGGTCAGCCGACTTGTCGGCCTGGTCGGCAGCATTGGACGCAGCGTCCTTCGCGGCTTCCGGCGTACCGCCGGCGGTCGAAGCAGAAGCGGCGGCCYGCGCCTGGCCGGCAGCGTCCTTGGCCTGATCGGCGGACTGCTGAGCCTGATCGGCGGCCTGCGTGGTCGCGGCGTTCTGCGACTGGTCGGCGGCCTGCTGTGCCTTGTCAGCCTGCTGCTGTGCATCCGCAGCCGACTTCTGGGCGTCCTGCGCGGAATCCGTCGCGCCGTTGCTGCAAGCTGCCAAAAGCGCGACGAGCGCAGAGGCGAGAAGGGTACGCGTCAAATTCATTGTGTTTCTCCTTAGCCGTAGAATGCCGTTAGGCGGGCTCATTAATAGCTTAGTTGTCATGACTTAGCTACAGATCGAAGGGGCATGCTTCAGGGCGCATTAAAACCTATGGAAAGGGCGTGATCGTTACAAGAAAACGCCCATCCGGTTTCATCGACGTCAGGTTCACACCAATTCGATGGCGATCGCCGTGGCCTCGCCGCCGCCGATACAAAGGGCTGCGACACCCCTTTTTGCCCCACGGGCTGTCAACGCATTGAGAAGAGTCACGACGATACGCGCACCGCTGGCGCCGATCGGATGGCCCAGCGCACACGCGCCGCCGTTGACGTTGATCTTCTCGTGCGGCACGCCGAGCTCACGCATGACCGCCATCGGCACGACGGCAAAGGCTTCGTTGATCTCGAAGAGGTCCACGTCTTCGGCCTTCCAGCCCGCCTTTTCAAGCACTTTCGAAATGGCGCCCACCGGTGCGGTCGTGAACCACTCCGGTTCCTGCGAATGCGTGGCGTGCGCGACGATACGCGCCAGTGCGGTAATGCCGCGGGCCTTCGCATCGTCGGCGTCGAGCAGCACCAGCGCGGCGGCACCATCGGAGATGCTGGACGAGCTGGCTGCCGTAATCGTGCCGTTTTCCTTGCGGAATGCAGCGCGCAGGGTCGGGATCTTCGCGGTGTCCGAACGGCCCGGCTGTTCGTCTTCGGCAAAGTCCTGCGGACCCTTGCGACCCTGGACGGTCACCGGGACGATCTCGTTGGCGAACGCATTTGCCTTCTGTGCGGCCTGCGCGCGTTCCACCGAGGCGATCGCGTATGCGTCCTGCTCTTCGCGGGTGAAGGTGTATTTATCCGCGCACTTCTCGCCGAACACGCCCATGGACTGGCCATCGTACGGATTGGTCAGGCCGTCCCAGGCCATGTGGTCGACCAGCTGGCCGTCGCCGTAACGGATGCCGGTACGCGCGTTGACCATGTGCGGCGCGTTGGTCATCGACTCCATGCCGCCGGCAACGACGACCTTCGCCGAGCCGACCTTGATCAGGTCGTGGGCGAGCATGAGTGCCTTCATGCCGGAGCCGCAGACCTTGTTGATGGTCGTGCAGCCGGCCGAAACGGGCAGGCCGGCTTCGAGCGACGCCTGGCGAGCCGGGGCCTGGCCGAGATTGGCGGGCAGCACGCAGCCCATGATCACTTCGCTCACGTCGGCCGGGGCGATGCCGGACTGCTCAAGGGCGGCGCGGATGGCGGTGGCACCGAGCTTCGGCGTGGGGACGCCGGTGAACTGGCCAAGGAAGGAACCGATGGCGGTGCGCTTGGCGCCCGCGATGACGATCTCAGACATGGGAACTCCGTGGGACTCGCATGGCCGCCCGGGAGGGCGGAAAACCTGTCGAGTATCGCAGCGGGGGCCGTGGCGGGGCAATCTGCGCCGCGGCATGGGGTGTGCGCCGCAGCACGGCAAGGGCCGGGCGGGTGTGCGAATATCCGGTCCAGGTGCGCCGCCAGGGGACTTGGCCGCGCGACATTGATGTCGAACCGAGGGGCTAAACGTGAATCAGCGGAACTTCCCGTGTCAGCGCGAGCTGGCGTTTGCCGTGTGTCTCAGCCTGGGCGTGGCGGCCTGCGGTGGCGGGGGCGGGTCGAAAACCGGTGGCACGGGCGTGGTGGTAGCGCCGCCCCCACCTACCCAGCCTACGCAACCGACCCAGCCGACCCAGCCGAATCCGCCGATCGATGCCCAGCTCGCGTTCACCAACGTCACGGCCGCCCACGCGGCCGGGTTCACCGGTGCGGGCGTGGTCATCGGCATCATCGACAGCGGCGTGACCCGCTCGCAGCCGGCACTCGCCGGGCGCGTCACGGCCGACCCGAACACCTACATCGACCCCAGTACTAACAATCTGAGCGTGGACGATGTGGTCGGTCACGGTACCGCCGTGGCGGAAATTGCCGCTGGGCGGCCGTTTGGCAGCTTCGTTGGTGGTGTCGCGCCCGACGCTACCCTCATTTCGGCGCGCATCATCGCGGACAAGGCGCCCACCGACGACGGCTCCGGGCAGGGCAACGAGGCGACCAGCTCCGACCCGTTGGGCAAGGTCAATGCCGACGTCATCGCCGCAGGTGCGAGGGTGCTGAACAACTCCTGGGGCGGCGTCTACTGGAACGCCACCGACACGGTCGCGACGAAAAGCTTTCACGACGCGTACGCGCCGTTCACCGCAGGGCACCTGTTCGTTTTCGCGGCGGGCAACAGTGGTGATGCCAATCCGTCCACGGTGGCGGCCCTGCCGTCGCGCGCCCCGGACCTCGAGGCCGGCTGGCTGACCGTCGTCGCGCTGGATAGCAATAATCCTACTCAGATCGCCACCTATTCGAACCGTTGTGGCGTGGCAATGAACTACTGCCTCGCAGCGCCTGGCGACGTAATCACGACGTCGGCCACGTCCACCGCGTCCAATATCTCCTATCAGGTGTGGTCAGGCACCTCGCTGGCCGCTCCGCAGGTCTCCGGTGCTGCCGCGGTAGTGATGCAGGCTTTCCCGGCGCTGGGAGTCAATGCGATTCGCCAGATCATCCTCGGCACGGCCGATGACCTCGGCACCGCCGGTCCCGATGCCATCTACGGCTATGGCCGCCTCAACGTCGGCCGGGCGATCCGTGGCCCGGCGACATTCGATTGGGGCGACTTCGATGCCGCGACTGCAGCCGGCCATGACGCCGCGTTTCTAAATGACATAAAAGGTGCCGGTGGCCTCAATGTTTCGGGCAATGGCAAGCTCACGCTGTCGGGTACCAACACCTACGCGGGCGTGACAAAGGTGGGCGGCTCCGCCTCGTTGGAATCGATGCACGACGTGCCGGGTGCCGTGAACATCGGCGCAAACGCTGCCCTGATCGCTCACGCCAACATCGGTGGCAGCGTCACCAACGCGGGCGTGTTCCTGGCGGACACYGCGTCGACGCATATCACGGGTAACTTCACGCAGTCGGCAACGGGCATTCTTTGGCAGAGCCTGGGTGCGCCGCTGGTGGTCAGCGGCAACGCGTCGCTGGCCGGTTCCCTGGTCATCTCCGGTGCGGTTTCCGGTTATGTCGTCACATCACATCAGCAGCTGATAACGGCCAGTTCGATTACCGGCACCCTGGGACTAGCCCCCGCAGGCGGTGTCTTCCTCGGGACGAGCCTGCAGTATCTGCCCAACGAGGTGTGGATCGACACGAGGCAGCTCAGCATTACCCTGCTAGCGACGAAGAGCATGTCGCAATCGGTAGCCGCGGTGAATTCGGCGCAGCGCCTCGACGGCGCCTTCGCCCAGATCAACGCGAGCCTCGCCACCGGTTCGCCGACCGCCGAGTCGGTGAACGAGCGTACGCTGATCGCCGCTGGGAGCATCCAACAGTCGTCCACCCAACAGGTGGCGCAGGCGTCATTGGAGTCGCTTTCGGGCCAGCTGTATGCTGCCAGCACGGCCGTGACTCTGGCAGGCATCGACGCAGGCAACGATGCATTGATCAATCATCTCGACGCCCAGGGGCCTACCGGTGCCTGGACACAGTCGCTTGGCTCCCAGGGAGGGCTCAGCCGTTCGGGCTTTGGCAACGTCGGCTTCAACATCGGTGGCACGCTTATCGGCAACGACGTGAAGCTCGGCAACAACGGCTTCGCCGGCGTCGCCGTCAGCCAGATGCGCAGCACGGGACAGTTGTCCGGCAGCCTGGATCGCCAGACCAATCGCGCCACGGAAGGCATGCTGTATGCCGGCTCGCGTGGCGCGAATTGGTACGGCGTCGGCCGCTTCGGCTTCGGCAGCTTCCATGGCGATACCCAGCGCCTCCTTCGTCTGGGCGACCAGGGAACCTTCGCGGGTGCGGACAATACCGGCCACTACAACGTCGCCTATGGCGAATTCGGCTACCGCACGAACGTCGGCGCCTTCACGCTCACGCCGTACGCGAACGCGCAGTTCGCCAGCATCCGTCGCGATGGATTCGATGAAGCGGGTGGCGACGGTTTCGGCCTTGCAGCCAACGGCCAGACCACCTCGCGTTGGCAGGCCGGCTTCGGCCTGCGTGCGGGCAGCTCGTGGCTCACCTCGTACGGCAAGCTGCGTATCGACGCCAAGMTCGGCTGGCAGAACGCGTTCGCGACGAAGGGCGAAGTGTTCTCGGCTCGCTACAACGGCATTGCGCAGTGGGCACCGGTGGAAGGCATCGGCCTGTCGCGTCGAGCCGGCACGGCGGGCTTTACGATGGGCCTGGACTTGAGCGAGCGCTCACAGTTCGGCATGGATGTGGAGCAACGCTTCGCCGATCGCGACCACTCGCATTCGGCAACCCTAAGCTACCGCCTCGCCTGGTAACCGCCCGCTATCTGTAGGCGCCGAGTCATCGGCGATGCACTAAGGCATCGCCGCCTACAGACAACCCAATGTTGTTTTGCTACGGTCATCTCGTTGCCTGCGTCGTCGCTAACCGTGCCACGCAGGCAACCATTCCGCTTGATCCGTTAGAACGACGGCACGTTRCTTCGTGCGCGCGCCGCACCTGGGACAGCGGTGGCATAAGCAAGGAACAGTGATGCCTGTTACGAATGAACACGGCACGGTTCGCCGTGCGCGCTATTACGCCGATCCCGATGCATCGTCGCATGAGCTTCTCAACAACGCGGCGGAGCTGCTGCAGTACGCGCGGGGGCTTACAGAGTCGCTCGCGGAATTCGTGCATGAGTCGGATACCGTCGATTGCCGGCGCATGGCGTTGTCGCTGGATGCGGTCGCGGCGCTTACGCAGATGGGGGCGCATTGCGCGGCCGAGGCGCATGCGCGGCTTGCGTGGGAGAGCGGGCAGGTATCGGGGAACGCATCTGGGGCGCATTGATGCTTGCCTCAAAGAAGCCCGGAGTTCGTCTCACCGATGAGGGGGTGATGAGGATAGACTCGGCCCCGAATTCAAGGATAGGAAGAAATAAGACATGGTGAACCTGCGTATATTCTCATTGGGCATCCTTACGACGCTCGTCGGATCGCCGGCTATGTCGATGCCGCCGGAACCTCCGCCGACCGCTCCCGTGGAGGTAGTTGGCGCCGCGCCACAGGGGACGCATTTGCTCGCCTTCAAGACCAGTGGCGTTCAAGCTGGTGCAAACGCGGTTGCCGTGTTTGAGGGGGAGCCGGATAAGGAAGGCGTGGCGCACCGCGATCTCATCATTTTCGGCAAGAGGAACGGCAAGTTCGTTCCGGAAGTGACGAGCGATAAGCTAGTCGCCTGCTCGAAATGCACTCAGTTTCACGACGACGCGTTTGACATCAATGATGTAAAGGTCAGTCCGGGTCAAGTCCGCATCGTGCAGATGGACGGTGGCGAGAAGCCAACCACCACAATTGTTGAATTAGCGAAGGAGTCCGGCGTATGGCACGTCCGCTCGGCGAGTCGGCATGTTGTCGATATGGGGAGGTTTGAAGAACGTACAGTTCTTCTTCCTTTGCCAAAATCCGGGCTCGCGGCAGACATGGATGCGCAATGGAGTGTTCCGGTATATCTGAATACGCTGATGGTTAATAAAAACAGCGGTAAGTTCTGGTTCTTGCATGATGGCGGGTCGCCCGAGGCCGTGTGGAAGAGCATGGACGGTCGTTGCGGCAAGCAGGACTGCACGATTCTCGTCCAGCAGCAGGACGGCTGCATCTCCCTCGTTCGCGATGAGTCGTCTCGATGGTTCAGTGGCGCGAACGCGAATCACAAAGATAAAAAACAAGCAGTATTCGAGGCGATGAACGCCTGCAATGCAGCCGGCGCAATGAACTGCAAGGAAGTCGAGACTCAGTGTAGGCGTGGAATCTAACGGCCTGGCGGCCAAAGCAAGGAAGATATATGGATGTTCTGTCGGATAAGAAAGTGACGCGTCTCGTTGCAAGCCAAGGTAAGACACGCGTTTATGAGATGGAGGACAGTACCTGGGTGACGGCGCAGGAAGGGACTGTTTCGTGGCGGAACAATAATCCTGGCAATCTCAAATTTGAGTTCAGTGGAAGTGCGGACTCTACAGTGCATAACGGCCGCACGAAGGAAAAGGCGCTGGAAAGAGCGCAGGAACGTTACGACGGCGTCGTTGACCTTGATCATTGGGGTAATGCCGTTTTTGAGAGTTACGAAGCTGGTCGCGAGGCCCAAAAGCAGCTTATCTCCGACCGGTTCGCCGACAACACAGTCGATGAACTAGTGAAAGGTTATTCAAAAGCGGACTACAGTGGCGCGACGCATCACGCCAGCCAGGCGAATACCATTTATGCCACGGCGGCGGCCGAAGGCTATGACCTTCACGGCAAGAAGGTTGTTGATATGACCCCAGAAGAGCGCAATGCCTTAGTTGACGGTATCGCGCGTGCCGAGGCCTGGAAGCCGGGCACTAAGAATCAAACCCCGCCACTCACCAACGAGCAGTTGACGGAAGCATTGCACGCACGTCCCCAGCAGGCGGCAGCAGCCCAATCGCCCGCTCATCCGAATGTGCACCGCCAGGGCGATCGAGGTGAGGCAGTCGGTGCATTGCAGTCGGACCTGGCTGCCCTCGGCTACACCGGCCGCGACGGCAGTCCCATCCACGCCGACCAGCGCTTCGGGCCGCAGACCCGGGAAGCGGTCGAGGCTTTCCAGCAAGCCCGCGGCCTGCGAGCGGATGGTGTGGTGGGTCCAGCGACGCTCACTGCGCTTTCGGAAGCAAGGTCGCAGGCTCAGGCGGCAGCCCTTCAGGCGCCGGTGCCCGACATGCTCGATGCACGCCACCCTGCCCATGGCATCTACGTCCAGGCTTATTCCTGCGTCGCGAAGATCGATGAGGATCAGGGGCGCGCGCCGGGTCCTCATACGCAGGCGTTTGCCGGCAGTCTGACATCGGCAGCCACGATGGCAGGGTTCAACCGCATCGACCACGTTGCCTTATCGGACGACGCCAACCGCGGGTACGCCATTCAGGGCGATCTGAATTCACCCTTCAAGCGCTACGTCGAGGTTGACGTTATGCAGGCCGTCCAGACACCACTGGCGCAAAGCAGCCAGGAAGCCGCGGTAAACGTGCAGAACAACGAACAACAACAGGCTCACGTTCAACAGCAGGTGCAGGCCCAGCAGCAGGCGCCCGAGCCGGTTCAGTCGGCTGGGCCTTCGATGGTGCGGTGATTGGGGTATCGCCGCTGAAGCGGCTCCCACAATGAGCCGCACAAAAAAAAGGCCGCCCCACACCTTCGTGTGGGAGCGGCCCATGTCGCAAAACGGGAGCTGTGCCTGTTAAGACTTGCCGTGGAACAGCTCGCGTCCGATGAGCATGCGACGAATTTCGTTGGTGCCCGCACCGATTTCGTAGAGCTTCGCATCGCGCAACAGGCGTCCTGCGGGGAACTCGTTGATGTAACCGTTTCCGCCCAGGGACTGGATCGCTTCCAGGGCAACCTTCACTGCATTGGTCGACGCATTGAGCAGGCACGCGGCCGGATCGATGCGCGACTTCACGCCGTTGTCGAACTGCTGGGCCACCATATACGCGAAGCCGCGTGAAGATTGCAGCGCGGTGTACATATCGGCCACCTTGGCCTGCATCATGCCGAACGTGCCGATGGGGGCGTTGAACTGCTTGCGCTCGCGCACGTACGGCAGCACGAGGTCCACGGCGGCCTGCATGATGCCGATCGGGCCGCCGGAAAGCACGAGGCGCTCCGTGTCCAGGCCGCCCATCAGCACGCGCACGCCTTCGTTCACTTCGCCGACGATGTTCTCGGCTGGGATCTCGCAGTTGTCGAAGACCAGCTCACAGGTGTTCGAGCCGCGCATGCCGAGCTTGTCGAGCTTCTGCGCGGTGGAGAAACCCTTCATGCCCTTCTCGATGATGAAGGCGGTCATGCAGCGGCTGCCGGCGGGACGGGGCGCCGTGCGCATGTAGACCAGCAGCACGTCGGCGTCGGGGCCGTTGGTGATCCACATCTTCGTGCCGTTGGCGACCCACACGTCGCCGACCAGTTCGGCGCGGCAGCTCATCGAGCCGACCACGTCGGAGCCGGCGCCCGGCTCGCTCATCGCCAGCGCGCCCACCCACTCGCCGCTGGTGAGCTTGGGCAGGTACTTGCGGCGCTGCGCGTCGTTGCCGTTGTGGTAGATGTTCTGCACGCACAGGTTGGAGTGCGCGCCATAGGAAAGACCGACCGATGCCGAGGCACGGGAAATCTCTTCCATCGCGACCATATGGGCGAGGAAGCCGAGGCCGGAGCCGCCGAATTCCTCAGGCACGGTCACGCCGAGCAGGCCCATCTCGCCGAACTTTAGCCAGAGGTCTTCCGGGAAGACGTTTTCGCGGTCGATACGATCGGCGCGGGGGGCGATTTCCTTCTCGGCGAAGGCGTGGACGCTTTCGCGCAGGAGGTCGAGGTCTTCACCGAGGGAAAACGGGCGCATGCGTGCAACTCCGGGGGGGGGATACGGGGGAAAAAGCATCCCATCGTAACGCGCCGGGCGCTCCAGTCCACGGCGCGACGCAGCAATCAGGCCGGCGGAAGGGCCGCGATACGGTCGTGAACGCGGATCAGCAGGAGGCACTGGCGGTCCACCAGACGCACGGCTTCAGGGGCCCCCGCGACACGTAGCGATGTCCCCACGAGCAGGGCCGGGGTGCCCAGCGGCGACGCCGTGGAGCCTGCGCGCACGTGTTCGGTCAGGGCGTCGAGGCCGTGAGCGATGCGTTGGGCCAGTTCCTCGACGGCGGCGGCATCGGCCGGCACCAGGGCCTGCCGATGCACGCCCAGCGTCGACAGGTGGGCGAGCCCGGCCTGCAGGGC